>JAGWUW010000632.1 GCA_028868235.1 Betaproteobacteria bacterium
ATGGACTTCAGCTTAGGGGCGAGACCTTTGCGGGTGACATGTAATGCCATCGTGCTGGTTGATTGCCTTCCGGATGATTGCACGCAACCGCTTTCGGGAAGGTCGAAGATCGAGGTCAAAAAGAAAGGGGCCGCGAAACCGCGGCCCCGTCCTTCACTTCCGTTGCCGGAAGATCGTTCAGCGGCTCCAGCCAAAATATGAGGCGAGGCCGGACCAGAAGTTGCGGCCGTGCTGCGGACGCGCTGGCGCTTTGGGCTTGGACATGGGCATATCCCTCCTGTTGACCGTGGCGCGCGGGCGCGCGACCAACCGGAGGTGTTAACTGATTCTTAACCATGCGCAAGCAAATTCTTAACTATTCCGTGCGCTTGAACCCCTCGCTCTGCGTGTCCTTCCCATTCTGCCGAGCCGGTTATCTGCGACGATTTTTAGTAGCGTATCGATCGGTTGCGGCTTCCCGATATGGTATCCTTGGATGACGTCGCAGCCATACTCGACCAGTAGTTTCATCGTTGCAGCGTCTTCGACGCCCTCTGCAACCACGGTCTTGTCGAGCCGGTGGGTCATGGCAATTGTCGATTCAACCAGCAGCGCATCACGCGGGTTAGTCGTCATGCCCGTTATGAAGCTCTTGTCGATTTTGATCTCGCTTGCCGGGAAGCTTCGCAGGTAGCCCAGGCTCGCATTTCCGGTGCCATAGTCGTCGATCGCTATGGTTACGCCCTCGTTGGCGAGTTGGAGCAATGCGGCCTTTGCCGTCTCAGGATCGCGAATTTGGGCGGTTTCGGTAATTTCGAGGGTGAGCGCCGTCAGCGGGAACCGGTGGCGGTAAGCAAGTGTCCTAATATAGTCGGCGAAGTCGGATCGTGAGTTAAGTAGCGCCGCCGAAATATTGACGGCGAGATTGAAGGGCTGGTTGCAAACCGTCAGGCTGCTGCACTCGCTCATGGCAGTGGTCAGCACGAATGTCGTGAGCCGCTCGATTCGGTTGTTGTCCTCGGCGGCGCGCACAAATTCGTCGGGAGCGATCATCCCGCGTGTTGGATGGGTCCAGCGAACAAGCGCTTCGGCGCCGGATATCCGACTGGTGTGGACGTTGAATTGGGGTTGATAGGCAATCCACACCTGGCGCGCCTCGATCGCAGCGTCCATCTCGCCCAGGATCGAAAGCTGCCAGTTGCGGCGATCTTCCTCATCGCCCTGATAGGTTGCGACAAGCGTTTGCTCTTGCGCTGCGCTTTGGGCGGCAAGCAGGGCGGATGCGAGCCGCGTCTTGGTCGGCCTGGCCCGGCGATCGTCGATGCCGAAGGACAGCTTCAGGTCGATGTTGCGTTCGCCAATCTGAACGGATGTCTCCAGCACCCGGGCTAGGCCTGCAAGGTGGTCCTGCAGGGTGTTGATCGCGATGTCTGGTGCGAGCCAACACAGCTGCTGCTCGCCTTGGTAGAATGTCGGCCGACCTTCGGCGAAGGTAATCCGCTCGATGATCGCCTGCATGAGTTCGGCATCGATGTCGCGATCGAAGCTCGCGCAGATTTCGGCATA
>JAGWUW010000100.1 GCA_028868235.1 Betaproteobacteria bacterium
ATCAAGGCAATCGGCCTCGACAAGATGGCTGAGCGTTATGCCAAGGGCGAACTGAACCAGATCGTTCGCTAGGCGCCTTGGAAGCATCCTCAAAAAGGCCGCGGTACGCGGCCTTTTTCTCATCCCGGCTTCTCGCGATGCCATGATTGAGCGGATCGTAGCCCCCCCTCGCTGGCTAGCGGTGGCCCTCTTCGGTTGCGGGCTGATCGGTGCCGGCTGGCGTATTCCCACGCTACCGCACATGGCACCGGAGTCTATTCCCATCGCACGCCCTGCCACCGATGAATTGCCGCCGACCGCCCGCAACTCGCCGGCCCCTGCCAGTGTGACCCGCCTGGCCGATGGGCGCCTGGCCGTCGCCTGGCTGGACAACGGCGATGCAGACAGTGCTGCCATCTGGCTGGCCATCCAAGATGGCAAAAACTGGCACGAGATTGGCCGGATCGCCAGCCGGGAAAGTACCGCCGCAGCTGCTTTCATACACATTCAAGGGGTGGGGCACCCCATGCTATGGGCCGAGGGGAGCTGGCTACACCTGTGGTACGAGGCCTATCCGCTAAGTCACAGCATGGGCGCATCGATCATGCACAGCATATCGACCGATGGCGGACGTACCTGGAACCGGACCCTGCGCCTGGAAAGCAGCCCCTTCGGCGGCTTAGGTTCCCATCTCGGCCAGACACCAAGACCACTGGCCGATGGCGGCCTGCTCCTGCCCCTAGCCCAGGACGGCTCCTGGCTACATCTAGCTGCAACCGGGCAAATCATAGACAAAATACGCCCCCCCCTTATGGCAGCGCCAGTCGAAGCCGCACGACCATGAGCATCGAAGCCGCCTATGGCCTGCTGGCCCACGCTCTGATCTTCGGTGCCCTTGCCGCAATGCTGCCGTTCGGCATTTTTCGCGCTCGCGTGGCACTGGCCGCCACTGCCTTGTCGCTGATGATAGGCATCGCCCCATTCATGCTCGCCATATTCGGAGCGCCTTCGACAACCCTGCTCTGCCTCGCCTTGCTGAACCTGATCGGAGCAACATCATCCCCCCTGTCGCGCTTGCCGGCATTCGCCGTACTTGGTTCTGCGTTAGGCCTCTATCTCCCGGCAACCGGCCTACTTCCGGGCGAAATCTATGCTCTCGGTTTCCAGCCCTGGCCCTTGCTCGCAGTCTTGCTGCCGATCGGATTACTTCTGGGGTGGAAAGGCCAGACGATCTGGGTACTGATTCTGGCCATCGACCTGCTGGCCTATGCCGGCGGCCTGTTCGCCAACCTGTGGCAGGCGCTGCTCGATCCGCTGCTGGTACTGCTCGCCCTATCCGTCGCGCTGCGCGAAGCGCTCGTCCGTCTTAACGTGTCAAGGCGTCGCTGATCAGGCGGCGAATACTACCCGCCTCAAAGGGCTTGTCGCAGATGGCTGAAACGCCGGCCCGCTCGACTGCGGCCAAACGCCCAGTATTCTGTTCGCTCGTAACCATCAGGATGGGTACGGCAGCCTGCCAACTCTGCGTGCGGATGTACTCAGTCAGTTCCCGACCATCCATTTCCGGCATGTTGTAGTCGGTAATGACCAGGTCGACCATGGTCGCCTGCAGCAGTTCGACAGCCTCCTTACCATTGACCGCCTCGCTGATGTGATCGATACCCAATTCTTCAAGCAGGCGACGCAGATGGCGGCGCGATGCCATGCTGTCGTCCACCAACAAGACGCGCAGGCTCTCGATTTCGGCGGTATCGACGTCCTCGGGCGGGCTCAGGTAATCAGCCGCCGCATACAGGGCCCGCGACAATTGCTGTTCGTTGAAAGGTTTGGCGACGATACTGCAGGCGCCGGACTGGCGCACCGGTTCGAGCACCTGCGGCCGCGTCTCGCTAGACACCAGAATGAAAGGCACGGTTTCGAGCATCCGTTCCGAACGCATGGCCGTAACCAGTTCGGTTCCGGCTAGGTCAGGCAAATACAGGCTGCTGATCACCACAGTATTCTCGTGCTCGGCATGGAGTGCCGCCAGTGCTGCACTCGCCGTCTCGACGACTGTCACCTTTTTGACCCCTTGGTTCGCCAACATGCGCTGCACCATATGCGCCTGCATGGACGATGGTTCGACCAGCAAGACCGAGAGGTCGACCAAGGAGGTAATCAACGCCATGCCATCACTCCGAAAGTAGGAATGATTGCACTATAGCAGTGCGCCGATGCTTTGAAAGCAACGGCGCACCGGGCTATCAGCCGCGCAGGCGGGCTGCGATGCCAGCAACGCGCTGGCCGTAGGCTTTGGCGGTATCGAGATCACCTTGCGGGATTTCCTCAACGCTGGCATCGGACGGCGAGCGGACCAGCAGCCCGACCGAGCCGCCAAGGTGGTTGCTGTCGCTATGGGTTGCAGCTTTGGTGTTGGCTGGCAACATACCGAGGCTAACCCAGACGCCGCCATGTTGCGACGCCAGCGTTTGCAACTGGATCATCGTCGCCCCCTTGTCACCGACCGGGCTGGCGCTGTTGGTAAAACCACCAAAGACCTTGTCCTGCCAGGTCCGGGCATACCAGTTCTTGGACGAGGCGTCGGCAAACTTTTTGAACTGCCAGCTCGGCCCCCCCATATAGGTCGGCGTACCGAAGATGATGGCATCGGCGGCATTCAGCTTGTCCCAGCCGCCTTCCGGCAGGTTACCTTCGGCGTCGATGGCAAGGAGATCGGCACCGGCCCCCTCGGCTACGTGCTGGGCGACGCGCTGGGTATGACCATATCCGGAGTGATAGACGACAATTGTTTGGCTCATGCTGTTTCCTTTCGGGGATAAATAGTTATTGACGGGATGGAGGTAGATCGAAGAGGAGAATCTCGGCCTCGTCGTTGGCGCTAAAGCACAACTCGCTTTCATTGGCGATCTTTGCACCATCGCCGCCGGCCAGCGCAACGCCGTTCAACGCTAACGAACCGTGTACGACATGCACATAGGCCAGCCGGCCTGCTGCCAACGTGTAGGCAAGCTTTTCGCCAGAAGGCAGGAGTGTCGCCAGGAGCCGAGCATCCTGGCCGATAGTAGCGCTACCGTCGGCACCGTCCGGCGAAGCGACTAGTCGCCAGTTGCCGCGCATGCTGTCAACCGACAGCAGTTGCTGCTCGTAGCTCGCCGCTGAGCCGAGCACCGCCGGCTCGATCCAGATTTGCAGCAAGTGCACTTCCTCGTTCGCTGAAGGATTGAACTCGCTATGCAGGATGCCCTTGCCGGCCGTCATGCGTTGCACCTCTCCGCGCCGGATGATCCCCCCGTTGCCCAGGCTGTCCTGGTGCTCCAGCGCGCCGGACAGAATGTAGGTAACAATTTCCATGTCGCGATGACCATGCCGCCCAAACCCCGTGCCCGGCGCGACACGGTCCTCATTGATGACGCGCAGCACACCCCAGCCCATTTCGGCAGGATCGTAGTAATCGGCGAAGGAAAAACTGTGTTTCGCCCGCAGCCAGCCGTGATCGGCGTAACCGCGCGTATCGGAAGGTTTCGGTTGAATCATGACAATTCCTTTGTGAATTTATCGTATAGCTTTGTTTCAATCATAGGCCTAGAGTTCGCTACATAATGGCGAATAATTTTAGGTATATCGTTTAATAAAATTCACATGAAGATTTCCTTCGAGCTTCTGCAGATACTCGATGCTATTGACCGCCATGGCAGCTTCACTGCTGCGGCAGCAGCCCTGCATCGCGTCCCCTCGGCTCTCTCCCATGCCGTCGCCAAACTGGAGGACGATCTGGGTATTACCCTATTCCAACGAGAGGGGCGTCGCGCTACGCTCAACCTCGCCGGGCGTACCCTGCTTGAGGACGGTCGCCACCTGCTGCGCGCAGCCAGCGACCTCGAACGGCGCGTACAGCGTATCGCCGATGGCTGGGAGGCAGAACTACGTATCGCGCTCGATGCCATCATCCCGGCAGAGCGTCTATTTCCGCTGCTACAGGAATTCTATGCTGCCGGCCATCCGACGCAAATCCGGATCAGCGGCGAAGTGCTCGGCGGCACCTGGGACGCCCTGGCCACCGGCCGGGCCGATCTCGCCATCGGCGCCCCCGGCGATGTACCGGCGCGCAGCGGTATCGCCAGCCGCCCCCTGGGTACAGGCAGCGATTTCATTTTCGCCATCGCCCCCGATCACCCCCTAGCCGCCTGGTCCGGCCCGATTCCAGGCAGCGAACTGTTGCGTCACCGCGCCATCGTGGTCGCCGACACCTCGCAGGAGCTTGCGGCCCGCACCGTCGGGCTAATCGAAGGACAGGATGTCCTGCGCGTTCCCGACATCCGTGCCAAGGCGGCGGCCCAGGTGGCCGGCCTGGGTATCGGCCACCTACCCCGCTGGCTCGCCATGCCCGCAATCGCGGCCGGTCGACTGGTCGAAAAAGTACTGATGGAGCCTCGCCAGGAATTTCCCATCAACATCGCCTGGCGCAGCCGCCAGATCGGACACGCTCTCGCCTGGTTCCTCGAACAACTGGCCGACAGGGCGATCAACCAAGCCCTGATAGAGGGCTTGTAAAACGATGACATCAGCAACCCACAACATCACCGTTCGGTGCTAAGGTTCACCCATAATCGTCAAAAAACATAGCAGTTAAAAATGCGGGGAGCGTAATGTCCGCCGAGACAGACGACACTCAGCAGTTGGGCCGTAGCTCCATTCAAAAAAGAGGCCCTTGGCTGGTCTGCATCGCCATTCTGTTGGCGACGGCCATGCTTTTTGCCATCGTCTATCAAAATACGGCAGCGCAAGCCCAACAGCGTTTCCTCTACCGTGCCGATCAGGAAAGGTCACGCATCCTGTCCAGGATGGCTACCTACGCGCAGGTACTGCGCGGGGCGGCTGCATTCGTCGAAGCCAGCGACCACGTCAGCCGCGAGGAATGGCGGGACTACGTTACCAACCTAGGGTTGAATAGCGCCTTACCCGGCATCCAGGGCTTCGGTCTGATCCGGATGATAGGCAGCGCGGACAAGGCAGCTCACGAAAATGAAATGCGGGCACAGGGGCTGTCTGGTTACGCGATCTATCCCGAGGGGCGACGCGAGCAATACGCCAGCGTGACTTACCTGGAACCACCGACCGGCCGCAACCGCCTCGCCTTCGGCTATGACGGCTATTCCGAACCGATCCGTCGCATCGCGCTTGAACGGGCTCGCGATACGGGAGAGGCCTCCCTCACCGCCAAGATCACCCTAGTTCAGGAAACAAAACAGGGCATGCAGCCGGGTTTTCTGATCTACGTCCCGATCTATCGTAGCCACATGCCGCACGACACCCCCGAACAACGCCGTGCCGCCTTGTTCGGTTTCGCCTATAGCGCCTTCCGAACCCACGACCTGATGCGCAGCATCATCACGGCCGACAACAAGGACGTCGAACTCCGGCTCTACGATGGCACTGCCACACCCGACAACCTTATTTTCGACTCCCATCCGGACGTAGACAAACTGGGCGGACGCCACCATGCCGAATTACCAATCGATTTCGGGGGCCACCAGTGGATGGCCCATTTCAGCAGCCGCCCGGAACTAGACGGCATCACCACTTCCTGGCTGCCGCTCAGCATTGCCATCAGTGGCCTTGTACTGGCCCTGATGGCTTACCAGTGGCAAATCCGCAACCAGCGCTTCCAGTTCCGCATATCGGCTTATGCGGAGCGACTCAAGGATAACGAGGAGCGCCTACGCACCTTGATCAACACGATGCCTGACATGGTCTGCCTGAAGGACGGCGAGAACCGTTTCATCGAGGTGAACAGTGTGTTTCGCCGTGAATTCGGCCTCAAGGACATCGACTACCGTGGCAAAAATGGGCGGGAGCTAGCCACCGTCGCCCGCCTTGACTATGCCCGGCTAGCCGACGTCGAGTATTCCGATGACGAGGTCTGGGAACAGGGCGAACGCTTGCACGACGAATTGATCGTACGGGATGCCGACAACACGGAACGCGTCTTCGAAATTGCCAAGGTGCCGCTATTTGCGCCGGACGGTCGGCGCCAGGCACTGGTCATGGTCGGACGCGACATCACCGAGCGGGTAGCCACGGAAAAAGCGCTGCGCGCGGCCGAACGTAAATTCCGCGGTCTGATCGAACAGTCGCTGGCCGGGGTTTACATCATTCAGAATGGGTATTTCCGCTACGTTAATCCGCAATTTTCCCGCATCTTCGGTTACACCGCCCCCGAGGAGATCATCGATCAGGTCCCGGTCTTTGAACTCGTCATCCCGGCCGACCGCGGCCGGGTTGCCGACAATATCCGGCGTCGCGCAGAAGGCATCGTTGACTCCATGCACTACGGCTTTTGCGGGCTGCGTCGCGATGGACAGCCCGTCGATGTCGAAGTATTCGGGACGGCAGTCGACTACGAGGACAAGCCAGCGGTGATCGGCATCATCCTCGATATTACAGAACGCAAACGCGCTGAAACCGAACTCAAGCGCCACCGCGAACACCTCGAAGAGGAGGTCACCGCCCGCACCGCCGACCTGCTGCTGGCCAAAGAGGCCGCTGAAGCGGCCAATCGCGCCAAGACAACCTTCCTGGCCAACATGAGCCATGAGCTGCGCACACCAATGAATGCCATCATCGGCATGACCTACCTGCTGACCCAACGCACCAACGATCCATGGCAGCGCGACAAGCTGAACAAGATTGATCGCGCTGCCGATCACCTGCTACGCCTGCTCAATAATATTCTCGACCTGTCCAAGATCGAGGCTGATCGCCTGACACTGGAGCACATACCACTACGTATCGACGACCTCATCACGAGCGTCGAATCCCTGATCGGTGAGCGGATTCAGGCCCAGGGACTGGCCTTGCACAAGACGATCAGCTCTCGCCTTAGCCAGACGGTGCTGCTGGGCGACCCCCTGCGCCTGCGACAGATCCTGCTCAATTTATTCGACAACGCGCTGAAATTCACCGACCGGGGCAGCATCTCGCTACACGCCCGTGTGCTGGCCGAAACACGAAACGACACTAGGCTCAGCATCGCCATTCAGGACTCCGGCCGAGGCATCCCACTGGAAGCCCAACAGCGCATTTTCTCCCCGTTCGAGCAAGCCGATGGCTCGACGACCCGCGAGCATGGCGGTACCGGTCTGGGCCTAGCCATCGTTCGTCAACTGACGCAGATGATGAACGGGGACATTCGGATCGACAGCGTACCTGGCGCCGGCAGCACCTTCACACTCACCATTTGCCTGGCCAAGTTCCGTCCAGGCTTAGAGGCCCTGGAGAGTCTGACGGATAGCGAGTTGAGCAGACCAACCTTTCCCCTCGGCCACAAGCGCCTGCTGGTCGCGGAGGATGACGTCATTAATCGCGAGGTAGTCCTCGATCTGCTGGCCGACTATCCGGAACTAAAAGTAGACATTGCCGAGAACGGCGCTCAGGCCCTCGAACTAGCCGGTGCCGGATACTACGACCTGGTTCTGATGGACATGCAGATGCCGGTCCTCGACGGCCTGTCCGCCACTCGCGCCATTCGTCAGTTGCCCGGCCATGCCCATACGCCGATCGTGGCCATGACCGCCAATGCCTTCGCCGACGACCGGGCTCGTTGCATCGAGGCCGGCATGTCGGATTTTATCGCCAAGCCGGTCGCCCCCAAATTGCTGTTCACCAAGCTGGCACACTGGCTGGCTGCGGCACCGAAAACCTGAAATCGGCACGCGGTACCTGCCTGAAAAAGTCAGGCCGCGCCCGATTCAGCCCAGTCAATGATCGCCTGCCACTGCTCGAGATCGCGCTCCGCGCGCGAACGCGGCAAGTCAAACAGGGTCATGCCAGCCGCGGTGGCCTGGACATAGACCTGAGTGTCGCGCAGGTAGGCCAGCACCGGCAGGTCGAAGGTGGCGAAAAAGCGCTCCAGCTCGCCAGCAGCGCGAGTCCGGGCATCGACCCGCATGCCGATCACCGCGACATCGGCCTTGCCCTTGCGCACGGCCTTCTCCGACAACAGTTCACTAAGGAAATGGCGAGTCGCCAGCATGTCAAACATCGATGGTTGTACCGGCACGATGACCCGGGTGGACAATTTCAGCACCCGCTCCAGCATCTTGCCGTGCAGGCCGGCCGG
>JAGWUW010000633.1 GCA_028868235.1 Betaproteobacteria bacterium
AGGCTTGATTTTCGAGCGCCGCGTTTTCCATTCCGCTTTTGCGCTGGAGGACCAGAAGGAAGGCATGGCCGCCTTCGCCGAGAAGCGCAAACCGGCTTTCAAGAATCGCTGACAGGCACCTTTCCGTAGATATTTCCTGCCATGGCTTCGGGCATCTGGCGATTACCGCGCCGGTGCTCGATGCCTGGGAATCGATGCCTGGGAATAAGTCGAGCCAAATCGATGTCTGACGCTGCGCCGCACCCAGCCGATGAACATGCTGAGCCAACGTATCAATGTGCCGCTGAACACATAAAGGGCAGCCCGGATTTTGGCCTCCAGCAGCGCGAGCATTGGCCAGAACAGAAGTGCGTGATCTCTTGGCTGGAACAGTGCGGACGCTACGGCGAAAGCGGTGCGGAAGAACTTCTGCACGGCCAGCTAAGCTAAGCGCCAGAACGGCACTGGCAGGCCCCCGAAAAACCAGCCCACGTACCCAATGGTGCCCACCCGACCACCGAACTGCTCAGAGCGGCCGGAAACCGAGCCTCTTGAGCAGTTCGCCGGTTTCGCACACCGGCAGCCCCATAACACCGGTGTAGCTGCCAGACATGTGCTCAACAAACAGTCCGGCCCGGCCCTGGATACCATAGGCGCCCGCCTTGTCCATCGGCTCGCCGCTCATCACGTAATGACGGATTTCCTCGTCATCCAATTGACGAAAGCGGACTTCGCTAGTCGATAGCACGTATTCGGTATGGCCCAAATGGTTGATAGCGACGCCGGTCAGAACGCGATGCGTCTGCCCGGACAGGCGACGTAGAATGTGGGCGGCATCGGCCATATCCACCGGTTTTCCGATGATCTCGCCATGGAATTCGAGCGTGGTGTCGGCTGCGAGCACCGGCCGCAGCGGCAGACGCCGCTCTTGGACGATCTTCAGCCCATGAACGGCCTTGGCGCGAGCCACCCGTTCGACATAGGCCACCGGGTCTTCTCCAGCAAGCGGTGTTTCGTCGGTTTCGCTATCGGCCCGCATACCATCGCGGAAGACGACAGTATCGAAGTCGATACCAATTTGGTGCAGGAGTTCGCGGCGGCGCGGGCTGCGTGAGGCAAGATAGAGGCGCATCATCCCTCCCGGTGGTACGGATGGTTTTTCAGTACGCTGACGGCACGATAAAGCTGTTCGCAGAGCAGGAGCCGGGCCATGCCGTGCGGCAGGGTCAGACTCGACAGGCGCAGCTTGTCGTCTGCCTGCTGTTTGAATTCATCGTCCAAGCCATCGGCGCCACCAATCAGCAGGGCAACGTCCCGCCCATCCTGCATCCACACCTCCAGACGTTTAGCCAGCTTCAGGGTGGTCAAGTCGTCCCCCTTCTCGTCAAGGACGACAATGCGGCAACTACCGGGGAGTGCTTCGCGAATGCGGGCTTTTTCGGCGGCTAGTAATTGTTCCCTTGTTTTGGAACCCCGCGGCTCCGGCTTGATTTCGCTAACGCTGGCCGGCAACTCGCGTGGCATGCGCTTGAGGTACTCGGCACAGCCTTCACTAACCCAGGC
>JAGWUW010000101.1 GCA_028868235.1 Betaproteobacteria bacterium
AAACCCAACCCGTGCAGGAGTTACCCCATGCAGTATTCCAAGCTCGTTTCCGCCCTCGCCGTTGCCGGTGTCGCCATTCTCGGCGCCCAGGCTGCCCACGCCCAAGTCATCAAAATCGATGGCTCATCCACCGTTTATCCGATTACCGAAGCTGTCGCCGAGGAATTCCAGAAAGCCAAGAAGAACGTCGTCAAGGTTACCGTCGGTATCTCCGGTACTGGTGGTGGTTTCAAGAAGTTCTGCCGCGACGAAACCGACATCTCCGACGCCTCGCGCCCGATCACGGCCAAGGAAATGGAAGACTGCAAGGCCGCCGGCGTGCAGTACATCGAAATGCCGGTCGCCTTCGACGCGCTGACCGTCGTCATCAACCCGAAGAACACCTTCCTGAAGCAGGCCACCGTCGCTGAGCTGAAGACCATGTGGGAACCGGCAGCCCAGGGCAAGATCACCAAGTGGAACCAGATCAACCCGGCCTGGCCTGATGCCCCGATCAAGCTGTTCGGCGCCGGTGCCGATTCCGGCACTTTCGAGTATTTCACCGAAGCCACTGTCGGCAAGGCCAAGTCCTCGCGCGGCGACTACACCGCCTCCGAAGACGACAACGTGCTGGTTCAAGGCGTCTCCCGCGACGTCAATGCCATCGGTTACTTTGGTTACGCCTACTACGCCGAGAACAAGTCCCGCCTGAAGGCCCTGCCGATCGTCAACCCGAAGACCAACGTCGCCGTCGAGCCGTCTGAAGAATCCGTCATCAAGGCAACCTACCAGCCGCTGTCCCGCCCGATCTTCATCTACGTAAAGGCCAAGTCGCTGGAGAAGCCAGAGGTCAAGGAATTCGTCGAGTTCTACATGAAGCACGGCGCCGCCCTGACCAAGGAAGTGAAGTACGTGCCGCTACCGGCTGCCGCCTACACCGGCAATATCGAACACATGGCCAAGAAGAAGTACGGCACCGTGTTCGGCGGCAAGAACGAAATCGGCATCACCATCGAAGACCTGATGAAGCGCGAAGCGAAGAACTAATCTCCGCCTTTGTCACCCCCAAAAGCCCGACCCAACACGGGTCGGGCTTTTATCATAGGGAATTCCTCACGTGAATTCACACGCCATGACTGCACCCAACGCCTCCGACCTGCCCACGGTCAGCGACCGCCTGGCCAAGAACGCCATGCGCCACGCTAGCGAGCGCATCATCGAGATGCTGCTGTTTGCGGCAGCTGCTGTTTCCGTCCTGACTACGGTCGGTATCATCTATGTACTCGTTTCCGAGTCCATCCATTTCTTCCAGCACGTCAGCATCGTCGACTTTCTGACCGATACCCAATGGACCCCGCTGTTCGATGACGCCCACTTCGGCATCATGGTACTGGTCTCCGGCACGGTCGTTTCCTCGGCCGTCGCCCTTGCCGTCGCCATCCCGATGGGTACGGTGATCGCCATCTATCTGTCCGAATTCGCCAATGGCAAGGTACGCGAAATCGCCAAGCCAGTGCTCGAACTGCTCGGCGGCATCCCGACCATCGTCTTTGGTTACTTCGCCCTGCTCATGGTCACCCCGCTGCTGCAAAAGGTCTTCCCGGAACTGCCGGGCTTCTCGCTGCTTTCCGCCGGCCTGGTCATGGGTATCATGATCGTGCCCTACATCGCCTCGCTGTCCGAAGACGCCATGCGCGCGGTACCGATGTCGCTGCGCGAAGGCTCCTACGCCATGGGTGCCACCAAGCTGTACACCGCCATCCACGTCGTCGTTCCGGCTGCCTTCTCCGGCCTCGCCGCCTCGTACATCCTGGCCATTTCGCGCGCCGTCGGCGAAACGATGATCCTTGCCGTCGCTGCCGGCATGCAGCCGAACCTGACCTGGAACCCGGCCGAACCGGCCGCCACCATCACCTCGTACATCGTGCAGGTGGCGCTGGGCGACCTGCCGCACGGCTCGATCGGCTACCAGACCATCTTCGCCGCCGGCCTGACCCTGATCCTGATCACCCTTTGCTTCAACATCCTCGGCCAGTGGCTGCGCCGCAAGTTCCGGGAGAATTACTGATATGCACCACAAATCCCTGACCAACGAGCAGGTCCGCACCCTGATCGCCAAGGGCAAGCTCAAGGACACCCTGTTCCAAGCCCTCGGCATCATCTTCCTGGCTATCGGCCTGGTCGTGATCTTCCTGCTCGTATCCGACATGATCATGCGCGGCTCGGAACGTCTGAACCTCGAATTCTTTACCAATTTTGCCTCACGGCGCGCTTCGCAGGCCGGTATCCTGTCGGCCTGGGTCGGCTCGCTGCTGGTCATGACGGTGACCGCCTTCGCCGCCGTGCCGCTCGGTGTCGCCGCTGGTGTCTATCTCGAGGAATACGCCAAGCGTAACTGGGTCACCGAAGTCATCGAGATCAACATCACCAACCTGGCTGCTGTACCGTCCATCGTGTACGGTCTGCTCTCGCTCGGTATCTTCGTTTATGCCTTCGGATTCGGTCAGAGCATCCTGACTGCCGGACTGACACTGGCCCTGCTCATCCTGCCCATCGTGATCGTCTCCACCCGCGAGGCCATCCGCGCCATCCCGGCGATGATCCGCGAAGGCTCGATGGCGGTTGGCGCGACCCGCTGGCAGACCTGCCGTTACCACATCATTCCCTACGCCATGCCCGGCATCCTGACCGGCGTCATCATCGGTCTGGCCCGTGCCATTGGCGAAACTGCCCCGATCATCACCATCGGCGCCCTGACCTTCATTGCCTTCCTGCCGCCGCTGCCCTTCACCGAGATCAGCCCAGGCGTCAATGCGGGTCTGTTCGACTGGCTAATGTCCCCCTTCACGGTCATGCCGATCCAGATTTTCAACTGGACCTCGCGCCCCGACCCGGCCTTTGAAGTCAACGCCGCGGCTGCTGGCTTCGTGCTGATGGCCATGGTGTTGACCATGAACGGCATCGCCATCTGGCTGCGCTACAAAATGCGCAAGAACATCAAGTGGTAAGCCGCCGCGCTCGCCCGAACCGAATATCGAACTGGAGTCACCATGCAGATTCATGACAATCCGACGCTCAAGGCCGAAGCCCGTAACCTGAATTTCTTCTACGGCGAAGCGAAGGCCCTCAAGAACATCAACATGCCGATCTACGACAAAAAAGTCACCGCTCTGATCGGCCCTTCCGGTTGCGGAAAATCGACCTACCTGCGCAGTTTTAACCGCATGCACGACCTCTATCCGGGCAACCGTTACGAGGGCGAGATTCGCTTCTACCCGGACAACACCAACCTGCTATCGCCGGAGGTCGACCCCATCGAAGTGCGCATGCGCGTCGGCATGGTCTTCCAGAAGCCCAACCCCTTCCCCAAGTCAATCTACGAAAATGTGGCCTACGGTCTCCGCGTGCGCGGCGAGAACAACAAGCGGGTGCTTGACGACAAGGTCGAGCATGCGCTGAAGGGCGGCGCTCTGTGGGAGGAAGTGAAAGATCGCCTGAACGACCTCGCCTCCAATCTGTCCGGCGGTCAGCAGCAGCGCCTGTGCATCGCCCGTGCCCTGGCCACCGATCCTGAATTGCTTCTCTTCGACGAGCCGACCTCGGCGCTCGACCCGATTGCCACCGGTGCGATCGAGGAACTGGTGCATGAACTGAAAAAACGCGTCACCATTCTGATTGTGACCCACAACATGCAGCAGGCCGCCCGTGTTTCCGACTACACCGCCTACATGTACTTGGGCGAGATGATCGAATTCGGCAAGACCGATGAAATCTTCATCAAACCGAGCGATAAGCGCACCGAAGACTACATCACCGGCCGTATGGGCTAAGGGAGACAAAGATCATGAACGAAAGCCAACACCTCTCCAGCCAGTTCGACGAGGAACTGAGCCGCCTGCGCACCCACGTACTGCAAATGGGCGGCTTGGTGGAGACACAGGTTTCCGCCGCCATCGAGGCCTACTCAACCGGCGAAATCGCCAGCGTCAAAAGCATTGTCGAGACCGACCGCAAGGTCAATGAACTGGAAAAGGCCATCGACGATGACTGCGCCCACGTCATCGCAAAGCGCCAGCCGACCGCATCCGACCTGCGCTTGGTGCTCGGTATCAGCAAGATCGTCACCGACCTGGAACGCGCCGGCGACGAGGCCAAGAAGATCGCCAAAGGCGTCCGCCGCATCTACGAGGCCGGCCACATGCCTTCCCAGTACGGCATCGGCATTCGTCACCTGGCCGAGGCAGCGCTGGTCATGGTACGCCAGTCGCTTGACGCCTTCGCTCGTCTCGACTCGGCACAGGCGCAGGAAGTCATCCGTGCCGACAGCGATGTCGATACCGAATTCAAATCCATCATCCGCCAGTTGATCACCCACATGATGGAAGACCCGCGCACTATCACTACCTCGATCGAAATTATCTCCATTGCCCGTGCCATCGAGCGCATCGGGGATCATGCGAAGAACGTCGCCGAGCAGGTGGTCTTTGTCGTCGAAGGCCGCGATATCCGCCACATCAAGGAGCCGACCAAGTGACACCGACGATACTGGTCGTTGAGGACGAACCGGCCATCCAGGAGCTGGTCGCCATCAACCTCAAGCATGCTGGCTTCCTAGTCGTCCGCGCCGGCAGTGCCGAAGAAGCCGAATCGGCCATTCGCGCCGCCCTGCCCGATCTGGTCATCCTCGACTGGATGTTACCCGGCCAGTCCGGCGTCGCCCTGGCCAAGAAGATTCGCGCCGACGAACGAACCCGCGAACTGCCCATCATCATGCTGACCGCCCGCGTCCATGAAGAGGACAAGGTGCAAGGGCTGGAGGCCGGCGCCGACGACTACATCACCAAGCCCTTCTCGCCCAAGGAAATGGTCGCCCGCGTTCGGGCCGTGCTACGCCGCCGCGCGCCCCATTTGGCCGGCGAAGCCGTCGAAGTCGGCAACCTGTCACTCAATCCGGCCACCCACCGCGTACTGGCTGCCGGTCAGCCGATTGAACTGGGACCGACCGAATTCCGCCTGCTGTTCTTCTTCATGACCCACGCCGAGCGGGTATACACTCGCGCCCAGTTGCTCGACGAGGTGTGGGGAGACCATGTCTTCATCGAGGAACGGACGGTGGACGTGCATATCCGCCGCCTGCGCGCCGCGCTGGAAACCTCCGGGCATCACGAACGGGTGGAAACCGTGCGTGGCACCGGTTACCGCTTCCGGGGAGCCTGACCCGTTTTGACCTCGCTTGTTACCCGCGCCGTGATCTTGGCCGCGATTGCCGCGGCCATCGCCATCCCGGTCGGCATTTTGTCCCGCCCCTGGCACGGCTGGGCCGTTTTCTGCGTTGGACTCGTCCTGCAACAGCTGATCCATTTCCGGCACTTCGCGCGCCTGGATCGGTGGACGCGCAACCCGGTCGTTGATGCCAGCCTGGAAGGCGAAGGCGCTTGGGATGACATTTTCGGGCGACTCTATCGCCACGAGAAAGATTTGCGCCAGAACATCGCCCAGCGCGACCACCAAATCGCCATGCTAATCGCTGCAGGGCAGGCGCTGACCGACGGGGTTGTGCTACTCGATACCCAGAACAGCATCATGTTCTGCAACACCACGGCGGAAACCCAACTCGGCCTCAAGATCGGTACGGATCGCGGACAGTCGATCGTCAATCTGGTACGCCAGCCGGAGTTTGTTAGCTATCTGGAGGCCGGAGACTTTGCACGGCCACTGACCCTGCGGCCGGAACGCTACAAGGATCGCGTTTACGCCATCCATGTCATTCCCTATGCCGGAAACCGCCGGCTCATGCAGATCAAGGACATCACGCAGGCCGATCGCCTCGACCAGACACGCCGCGATTTTGTCGCTAACGTCTCGCATGAGCTGCGCACACCACTTACCGTGTTGTCAGGCTTCCTGGAAACGATGCAGGAAATCGATTTAGACGACGAGGAGCGGCGACGCTATTTGTCAATGATGGCCGATCAGTCGCGGCGCATGCAATCCATCGTGCAAGATCTGCTGACGCTATCTTCGATTGAATCGGCGCCGCCACCCGACAACGACATCGTCGATATGGTCAACTTGATCGACAAACTACGCCGCGATGCCGAAGCCTTGTCTGGCGGGCGTCACACCATCGCCGTCGAAACCGATGGCCGCGGTGACCTGCGCGGCTCCGAACCAGAACTAGTCAGTGCCCTGGCCAATCTGGTCACCAATGCCGTGCGCTACACACCGGCCGGCGGAAAGATCACACTATTCTGGAAAACCTCGCCGCAGGGTGCCGAATTCGCCGTGCAGGATACTGGCCCCGGCATCGATCCCAAGCACATTCCCCGCCTGACCGAGCGTTTTTACCGGGTCGATCGCGGCCGCTCGCGTGACTCGGGCGGCACCGGCCTTGGGTTGGCCATCGTCAAGCACTCGCTGAACCGTCACCAGGCCCAGCTCGAGATCAAGAGCGAGGTTGGTGTCGGCAGCCGCTTTGCCGCCAAATTCCCGGCCCACCGAGTAGCCAACACCTAACATTCACGCCCTCGGATCGCTGAAATGGCATCCTTCCCACCTGAAGCGGGAAGGATGCCTCCGCATCGGCGGCCTCAGTTGATCGTCGGGCGAGTCAACCCCGAAGTCAAACCATCGTTCAGGCGTCGCCGCTCAACGAACAGACAGCCGCCCGACGGCTCGACATTACCATTACGCACGCGCTTCTTCGCCTGTTTCTTGGCCGCCGATGCTGCGGCGGCAACTTCACGATGCGATTCGCACTCGCCCGGACCGACCCTCACGGCGCCCAGCGACAAGGTGGGGGCCGGCTGGAAACTCAGTTCCCCGCGTCGATTTTCCGCCATGTAGCCGCCACGCAGGCGCTCGTCGATACCAAGCAGATTGGCGACGGCCTCGGCAAAGCGCGAAATGGTTTCCCAACAGCGCATCTCCCAATCGGTACTACGGAAAATGATGAAAAAATCGTCACCGCCGATATGGCCGACGAAATCCAAACGCTCATCGACCTGCTCGCACAACAAGCGGGCCAGGGTCTGGATCACGTCGTCGCCGCGCCGGTAGCCAAAGGTGTCGTTGAAGGGCTTGAAGTCGTCGATATCAACATAGACGGCGACGAAGGGGCTACCCGCTGCCAGCATGCGGTCGACATGCTCATTGATCGGCACGTTGCCCGGCAGCTGGGTCAGCGGATTGGCGTAACGCGCCGCGCTGATCTGCATTTCGGTAATCGTTCCCATCAGGTCGTGGCTACTGCCGACCCCCATGTACTGTCCCTCGCCGGTGACGATGAAACCGTCCAGCAAGTAGTGCTTGGGGGCGAGCGACAACATCATGGCCAGCTCCTGGATGGTGGCATGCTGGTCAACGATCAGCGGCGCATGGTCCATGAACAATTCACAACTTTTTCGGCCGAACAGTTCTCGCCGGAAGGGGCGGGCGAAGCGGTCGATCATGCTGTGCCGGTTGATCATGCCAACCGGTTGGGTACCCTGCACGACGGGCAGTACATCAAGGGACGGATCGGCTTCGAAGCGGTCGATCACCTCGGCATTGCTGGCCTGCATGTGCACCGGTTCGATGACCTTGAGCAGCGTGCGCGCCGTCGGCAACTTACCTGGCCCGCCGGTCATCGGCGACAGGGCTAGCGACTGCTGGTCCAGCGCAGACGTACTCCGGCGCGGCAACAAACGAACAGGATGCGCCTCCGGATAGGCGATGAAATAGCCCTGACCACAGGCAATGCCCATGTCGCGGATGCAAACGAAATCCTCTTCGCGCTCGATACCCTCGGCAACCAGGGAAGCATTGCCGATTTCGGCCAGATCCTGCATGGCACGGACGAAATGGAATTTGATCCGGTCGTCGGCGATGCCGTGGACGAAATGTTTGTCGATCTTGACGAATTCCGGACGTAACTCCGACCACAGGCGGAGGTTGGCAAAGCCCTCACCCAGATCGTCGATGGCGATCTGGAAACCGCGTCCGCGATAATGCAGCAAGGCATCCAGTATTCCCGGCATGTCGGTGATCTGCTGGTTTTCCGTCAATTCGAGCACGATACGAGTGGGCGCAATGCCCAGTTCGTTGAGTAGATCGCGGGTATGACC
>JAGWUW010000634.1 GCA_028868235.1 Betaproteobacteria bacterium
CAGCAATTGACCCACGACGTCAGCCTGCTGCGCGCCGCCGTATCGTCCCGTATCGAGACTGCCAACATCGAGGCGGTCGAATACTCCAAGATTTTTTCCGACCGTCTCTACGAAACGCTGGGCGGCCGGGAGAAAATCAGCCGCCAGAGCTTCGCGGCCGTGCTCGACCAGCCCGACAATCCCGCCCACCGCAAGATCGAGACGGTACTGCATGACCTGCGCGGGGTCGGCACCATATTCCTGCTCACCCCCAATGGCTTTCAGCGCAGGCTGACCAGCGCACTCGACGAAGCAGGGAATTCGGCTGTCGGCACCTATCTCGATGCCGCTCACCCGGCCTACCTACCCCTGACCAAAGGGGACACCTACATCGGACCGGCCCGTGTCTTTGGACGGCAATATGTCACGCGCTATACCCCCATCCTCGACCGGGACAACCAGGTCATCGGCGCCAGCGTCATCGGTATCGACATCAGCGAGCAACTCAAGCCACTCAAGACGCAAATCCGCTCCATGCAGGTCGGCAACAGCGGCTACTACTACATCATCGATGGCACGCCGGACGACCATTACGGCGACCTGATCCTCCACCCCTACAAGGAAGGCCGGAACCTCGGCGCCTTCCGCATGGGCAACGGGGAAAACCTGGTCGATGAAATGCTGAAACAACGGCGCGGCGAAATCAGCTATTCCTGGAAAAACGAGGAGGCCGGCGAAACCGTCGCCCGCAAGAAACTGGTCATCTTCGAAGTGCTCGACAATCCGCACTGGATCGTCGCCGGCGGCACCACGGTCGAAGAATTCACCGCCCTCGCCCAGCGCATCGTATGGCTGGTCGTCGCTGGCGGCCTAATCATGGCCAGCGTCATTTTCATCACCATCATCCTACTCCTGCGCAAATTCGTGCTTGCCCCGCTGAATGCGCAAGTCTTGCCAACCTTCCAATCGATTTCGGCCGGCCACTTCGATACGCCGCTCGACATCCAGGGCGACGACGAAATCGCCCAGGTCATCCAGGGCCTGGAAATCTTGCGCAACCGGCTCGCCTTCGACAGTGATCGTGAGCGCACCCTGGCCCGCATGCGCGCACTGGCCCAACATGAAGCCGAGGCCCTGGCCCAGGCACGGGCCGATTTCCTGGCCAACATGAGTCACGAGATCCGGACGCCGCTGAACGGGGTGATCGGCCTCTCCTACCTGTTGCTGCAGAGTCCGCTGAATCCGCGCGAGATGGAATACGTGCGCCGTATCGAAGGCGCCGGCAAGTTGCTGCTGGCCATCGTCAACGATGTGCTCGACTTCTCGAAAATCGACGCCGGCGGCATGCAGCTGGAAGACGCACCCTTCCGCCTCGACGATGTCCTCGACAACCTGTCCAGCCTGCTCCGGTCGCGCGTCCAGGAAAAGAAACTGCTCCTCGAATACGTGGTTTCCCACTCCGTGCCGCAAAGCCTGCGCGGCGATGCCTTGCGCCTGTCGCAAGTGCTCATCAACCTGATCGGCAATGCCATCAAGTTCACCGCCCATGGCAGCGTCACGCT
>JAGWUW010000102.1 GCA_028868235.1 Betaproteobacteria bacterium
TGCCCTGCGCTATCCCCCGCCCGGCGGCCGTGTCCTGGTTGTCGCGCGACAACGCGGCGGATACGTCGCCATCGAGGTCCGCGACAACGGCATCGGCATCGCTTCCGAACACCAGGCTGCGATCTTTGCCGAGTTCTATCAGGTCGGTAATGCGGCCCGTGAGCAAAATAAAGGGTTGGGATTGGGCCTCTCCATCGTCGATCGTCTGGCCAAGGCTCTGGATATCGAAATCACGCTGAAGTCGCGCACCGGCGAAGGAACATGTTTTACCCTGCATGTCAGCAGATGCCAGCCGATTACCAGCCGCCCTGCCGAAACCCATGTCCTGACGAATGCCGGAACCATTCATTGCATGGGTGACTCGACCGACCTGCAGGGCTGTGCCGAACTGGTCCGCCAGTGGGGCTACGACGTGACCATGCTGCCCAGCGGGGACGCCGGCCTGCACTCGCGAAACGCCATCGTGATCGCTGATCCGGAAAACGTCGATACGCTTTGTGCCGGCGGTCAGGCGCCGGACATGCCGCTCATCGTGCTGGCCGGCGAAAACAGGCCCGTGCTGCCCTCCGGTGTACACAGCCTGCCAACGCCACTACGTCCGGCCAAGCTGCGGGCACTACTCAATCAGCTTCAGAAAACGCTTTCGAAATCGATACCGTAACGGGCTACGGCAACCAGTGCCTGGGTTCGGCTACTGACGCCAAGCGTCTTGAACACGGCAGTCGCGTGAATCTTGACGGTCCCTTCGGAAAGACCAAGCTGATCGGCAATATCGCGATTGGTCATGCCGCGAACCATGAGCGCGAGAACCTGCCCTTGGCGATCGGTTAGTCCGACCTCATCCGGACGCACCCCGGTTTTGGCAGGCGGCACCGGTGTTTCGGCATCCAGCGTTGCGCCCGCCGACTGGCCGACTGGTCGGAAAATGTTGCCGGCCAGCACTTCGCGCACGGCTGAGAGCAAGGCCTCACCGGAAAATGCTTTGGGAATGAAACCGGAAGCGCCAAGATTCAGCACGCGGGTAATCGTCGGCGTATCGTCAAAGGCAGACACCACGGCCACAGGCATGGCCGGATAGCGCCGACGCAGGATATCCAGTCCGGCAAAGCCATCGATCCCGGGCAAGGCCAGGTCGAGAAGCACCAGATCGAACTCCCCTTCATTGTCGAGGATATTCAGTGCCAACTCGAAGTCGGGACTTTCCAGCACCTCCACCCCACGCTCCATCTGCGCAAGCAAGCGAACCAGGCCTTCGCGAACCAGTGCGTGATCTTCAACCACCAACAGCTTCAGCATACCAACCCCTCTTTCAACAGGCCGCTAATTTATCATTTTGCATAGACGGCGGGTTGATGCAGATCATCCACCGGCTATTAGAAAGCATCGGAAAAACACCGCTTGTCGACCGCATTCGGACACCCCCAAACCCGGCATCCGGGTTTAAGATGATGACATCCAACAGGAGGGGAACAAGATGGCAGACGATCAAATACACGACCCGCTCAATTTCATGCGCAACATGTGGGGCAACATGGGCTTCTCGCTCCCCGGCATGGTGGCGCCGACTTTCGACCTCGACGAACTCGACAAGCGAATCAAGGATATGAAAGCCGTCGAAGGCTGGCTGCGCATGAACCTATCCATGCTGCAGATGACCATCCAGGGGCTGGAGATGCAGCGCACCACCGTCGGTGCCGTACAGGCAATGGGCAAGATGGCAGCCGATGCGGCCAAATCAATGAGCACCGAAGCGGCCGACGAACCTGCGCCGCCCCCACCTCACTTCTTTCAGGGTGTCGCCGACCCCGCCCACGGCGGCGCTCTGTCTGAAGCCGCTATGTGGCCGTGGCAAATGATGCAGCAGATGCGCGAACAAATGCAGCAGCACGCCGAAGCGGCAGCCCAGACAGCTACCACGGAAGCCCAGGTCGCCAAGCCGAAGGCATCCCGCACCAAGAAATAATACCCCCACCCGATGCCCTTGGTGGATAAGGCTGCTTTACCTCGATAGCCACGCTGCCCAGCCGGGCAGCGTGAGCATTGAACCGAGCGTCGTCGCGGAAATCAGCCAGGCAACGCTACGTCCGTCGCCCCCCATGCGCATGGCCAGGATATAGGCCGACGATGCCGTCGGCAGGGCAGAAAAGAGCACGACGATCTGAAAATTCAGGCCGGACAGCTCGAACAGCGAGCCCACCCCGATGGCAATCAGCGGGAGCGCGAACAATTTGACGGCAACCAGCCAACCGGCAAACAGCTTGCCCCCACCAACACCATCCAGCCGCAAGGCGGCTCCGACTGCAATCAGCCCAAGAGTGATCGAAGCGTCGGCCAGACGGCCGAGAAAGGCTTGCAGCGGGGCTGGCGGCACGAAACCGTTGAGGTTGAGCAGGAAACCGGTAGCCGTCCCCCATATCAGCGGATTGCGCGCCACCTCGCGCCATAGACCCGATTCACCGTGGCGAGCCAGCATCCACACCGACACCAGATTCGCCAAGGGCACGGCTGCACCTACGATCAAGCCCATCGTCGCAATACCGGGGGCGCCGAACAGCATGCCGGAAACGGCTAGTGCGATGTAGGAATTGAAACGGTAGGCGCACTGGAACATCGAGGCGTAGGTCAGCGCCGGCAGTCGGGTAAACAATTTGGGCACGATGCCGAGCAGCATGCCACCGGCCATGGCGGCAAAGGCGGTAGCCAACAATGGCAGGGCTGCCCCCAGATCAAGCCGGGTCTTGATGATGGCGTTGACCAGCAGGGCCGGGAACAGAATGAAATAGACCAATTTCTCGATACCACTCCAGAAATGGTCGCCCAGATGCATCCAGCGCCGGATGGCGACGCCGAGCAGGATAAGCGTGAAGTCGGGCAGGAGGAGCAGGGCAGTATTCATCGCTGCATTCTAAATCCAGCCCCGGACGCCAACATCCGTACCTTCCACAAGCCGGCTTGACCCACCGCCACAAACTCGAAATACTGGTCGCAGCAAGGAGAATCACATGCAAATCGAATGGTGGACGTGGATCGTCGGCGGAATTGGACTCATCTTGGCCGAACTGGCTATTCCCTCGTTTTTCATCATCTGGTTCGGCCTCGGCGCGCTGTTCGTCGGCCTGCTCATGCTAGCCATACCAGGTCTGTCGCTGACCGCGCAGCTTGCCATCTGGACGGCAGCCTCGCTGGCGATGGTTATCCTCTGGTTCCGCGTTTTCAAGCCGGGTTTCTACAAGACACGGAGCGGCACATCGGCCGGAGAGGCGGTAGGCGAAATCGGGCTGCTGGTCAGCGCCGTCGCCCCCTTCGAACGCGGCAAGGTCCGTTTCCAGCGACCGGTACTCGGGTCCGAGGAATGGGCTTGCGTGGCCGAAGGTCCCATTGCCGCCGGGGAAAGAGTCAAGGTAGTCACCGTCGAAGGCAGTTTCTTGACGGTCAGCAAAATTTGAGGAGTTAGAAAATGGAAGTCAGCCCCGGGTTCGTCGTCGTTGTCGCCATTCTGGCGTTTGTCGCGGTCACGATTGCCAAGGGAGTACGTATCGTGCCGCAGGGCATGGAATGGATCGTCGAACGCCTCGGCAAGTATCACGGCACACTCAAACCCGGCCTCAACATCGTCATCCCCTACCTCGACAAAGTGGCTTACCAATTGGTGACCAAGGATATCATCCTCGATGTTCAGGAACAGGAGGTGATCACCCGCGACAATGCCGTAATCCTGACCAATGCCATCGCCTTTATCAAGGTTACCGATCCGGTCAAGGCGGTCTATGGCGTGACCGATTTTTCGGAAGCCATCCGCAACCTGATCATGACCACGCTGCGCTCCATCGTCGGCGAAATGGAACTCGACGAAGCCCTGTCGTCGCGCGACAAGATCAAGGCCCGGCTGCGTGAAAGCATCGCTGACGAGGCGGTAGACTGGGGCCTGACCGTCAAGTCGGTGGAAATCCAGGACATCAAGCCGTCGCAGTCGATGCAGAAGGCCATGGAAATGCAGGCTGCGGCTGAGCGCGAACGTAAGGCCGTGGTCACCAAGGCCGAAGGTGCCAAACAGTCGGCCATCCTGGAAGCCGAGGCGCGTCTCGAATCATCCAAGCGTGATGCCAACGCCCAAGTCATGCTGGCCGAAGCGTCGGCCGAGGCCATCCGGCGCATCGCCGCCGCCATCGGCGACCAGAGCGGTCCGATGTCCTACATGCTGGGCGAGAAATACATCAAGGCTCTGGAACGCATGGGCGAAACCAACAACACCAAGCTTGTCGTCCTGCCGGCTGACCTACAGGACGCCGTGCGTGGCTTGTTCGGCCGCAAAGCCTGAGCGACCTTCCTGGCACCATGCCGCTGGCAACACCGGGGATCGGCAGAGATACCGGAAAAAAAGCACATCCGACACAAGTCTTTGCAATATGCCGAAAGCAACCCTGGTAGAGTAAATGCCGGTGTCTTTATCCTCCAGGATGAAGCGATAATGCAGAAGCCTCTGAAACCATGCTGGACCTTTCGCCCCCAACGATCCCCGCTGAACACCATGCACAGCGTGCCTGCAATGCCTACTTGGTGCACGGTGCGGTACATGAAATTTCCGGGCAGGCAGAAAATATCGATGGCGACTTGCTCGACAAGCTAATCCAGCGCCGCCTGAAGCGCCTGGAGCGCGTCCTGTCGGCGCACGGCGGCACGCTGGTCAAACTACTGGGGCGAGGCTTGCTGGCGAGCTTCCGATCTCCCGAAGCGGCTCTGATCGGTGCCTGCGAGATGCAACGGCGCTGCGCTGCCATTCCCCAGTTGGCCGACACTCAAATGGCACTGAAAATCGGCATTCACGCCACGATGGGCAAGCGCCTGACGCCGCATACAATGGACCCGGCTGAGGCGACTGCCGCCAGACTATCGGAATTGCTTGGCGAATCCGGCATCGTTATCTCTGAAACCGTCATTGAAGGCCTGCCATCCGGGTTGCAGGAGAAATTCACCCCCGTCGCGAACGAGGGTTCCGCCATTGCAGCCTATTCCGTCGACTGGAATGCCATTCCGATGCAAAACACCCCACTCCAAGCGACTAACGAACATGAGGCAACGGAAAAGCACACATCGCTCCGGGACGCTCGTATCGTCCTACGGCAAGGAACGAGGCGCTACAACTTCGACAGCCGGCAACACGTCATCAGCTTTGGCCGCGACCCGAGCTGCGACATGGCCATCGGAAGCCCTAAGGTCTCACGCCAACACTGCCGCATCATCTACCACCAAGGCCATTACGTTCTGGTCGACCTGAGCACCAACGGCACCTACGTTTATTTTGAAGACGGCCAAGAAATACGGGGCCAGAAAAGCATGCTGCAACTCTCCGGCAAGGGCCGGATCAGCTTCGGTCAGGGTTGGCAGGACAATTCCCCGCATTCATTTGCGTTCGAGATCATCACGCCCACCTGAACACCGGACGGCAAGCGGCTGGGTACCGCGAATCGCCGCTATTCGTCCCCTTCGTCGAATTGCCGGCGCAAGCGATTCAGACCTTGCTGGAAGGCCTCGGCATCGCCGTAATCGAAGAATTTTGGATAGCGATCATGCGCCGCCCTGAGTCGCCGTGCATGCTTGATCGGACACCAGTACTGCTCGGTGCGCGCCGCCACCTCGCGGAAATAGGCTGCCACACCATTACCGTAGGAACAGTAGAAGCAGTTGAATTTCTCGATTATGTTCAGGTAGGGCAGATCCTCACGATCAAAGACCAGATAATCGGCGCGGCGCACCTTGGGAATGCGATAGATCGGAAAGCAGATCACCTGATAGACCGTGACGAACAGATCAAGCAACAGGAAGGGAATCCAGCCGGCGTAGATCACCGGGGCAGAGAGTGCGACTAGGAGACGGGTACGCAGCAGAAAACGGAAGAGACCGGTCTTGTAGCGCCGCTGCTGGCGCAGGAATTCATCTGCCAGCTCTCTCTTTCTCTGCTCCCAGCCTTCGCGGGTCTTGCGGTACTCATCCTCGACCTGATCTTCCAGTTCGTGGATACGGGCCAGCAGTTCGTCGATATGTGTGTTCATATTCCCTGATCCGATAGCCTTGGGGCCAGCAATACGAGGAGTTTGCCTGATCGCGTGGCGGGCGTCACGCCCGCGAACCGGAACGGTAATCGACCTGCACAGTCGTCGTGTTTACCTACATTCAGCCGAGTGCGCCGCTCTCCTGTAAGCGGATCATTTCGTCAGGAGAATATCCGGCAGCACGTAGAATCGCTTCGTTATGCTCCCCGGCCCGCGGCGCTGGTTGGCGCACGGAAAACTCGAAGCCGGAGAGTTTCAGGGGGGGGGCAAATTGTGTCAGATCGCCGGTTCGGATAACCATGCCACGCGCTACCAGCTGCTCATTGTGCAGTGCCTCTTCCGGACCGAGAACAGGAGTAACGCAACAATCGCTGGCCACGAAGATGGCGGCCCAGGTATCACGTTCACGGGTTGCGAATAACTCGGCCATTTCCGCACGCAGGCTGGCATCCCACTGACGCTTGATCCACTCGGGCCGCTCCAGGACGGTACAGCAAACCTGCCAGAATTTCCCTTCCAGCGCACCGACCGCCATGTATTTGCCGTCGGCACAGCGATAGGTCGCATAACAAGGCAGTCCGCCAGATAGCATATCTCCACCACGCGGCAATGAGGCACCGGCATCGTTCAGGCGGAGCATGGCGAAATAGGTGTGGGCCAACACGCTGTCGGACATCGCCACGTCAACATAGCGCCCCTGCCCGGTGCGCTGCGCTTCGACAACACCAGCCAGGATTCCCATGACACCGGTCAGCGCACCGCCGAGCAAGTCGGCGATCTGGAAATTGGGAATTGCCGGCTGGCTGCCCTCCACCCCAATCTGTTCGAGTACCCCGGCGTATCCAAGGTAATTGATATCGTGCCCGGCCAGATGCTTGTAGGGACCATCCTGGCCGTAGCCACTGATCGAGCAGTAAGTGATTCTCGGATTCAGCGCGCATACCGCTTCATAGCCGATGCCCAGTTTGTCGACCACACCCGGTCGAAAGCTTTCGACGATGACATCGGCTGTGCTGGCCAGATGCAGGAAAATCTCGACACCCTCTGGTTTCTTCAGATCCAGCACCATGCCCTGCTTGTTGCGATTGATCATCCGGAAGTAGGCGCTATCCTCACCGCTTCCTGTACCCAGGGTGCGCGCGTAGTCCCCAAGTTGCGGGTCCTCGATCTTGATGACATCCGCCCCCAAGTCGGCCAGATGCAAAGTTGCTACTGGGCCGGGTAGCAGCCGGGTCAGATCGAGGACGCGAATGCCAGACAGCGGCAGTGGGCGGCTCATGGCGAGCAGATGCCGAGTAGATCGGCCTCAAGTTGGAGTTCCATGCCTTTTTCCAGTTTCTTGTCGATGTACATACCGCGATAGAGGCGCCCTGCATTCTCCGCCTTGCGAGCGTACGGCGTTTCCCAATCAATAACCCGGATACGGACGATACCGATCTGCTCGTCTCGCTCGGGAACGCTATCGCTCACACACGGGTGAGCCAGGGCCAGACGGTTGAATTCTGTCCGACTGTATAGTTCGAGACTCTTGCCAGGCACGAGCGGGCATTTACCCAGATGACGGGTCTGCACCTCAGTCGCCACGACCTCCCCCGTCAAGTAGAACACCGGGTCTGTCATCACCCAGCCCCCACCGCCTTCCTCATAGCGCACACATTGCCCAACATGCAGCATCTCCGGTTGCTTGAACAACAGGCGGGCCGCTGAACGCAATTGTGGTTCGGCCGCCTGCACCGGGATAGCCAGACAGGCCAGTGCAGCAAAGAGGATACGCATGACAGATACCCGGGTCAGTAAACCCGGCTATCTTCGATCACCTTTCCATCATTGGGCAAGCCCCCTGGTGCAGCAAAGGCCACTTCACCACGCAATTTGGTGACTTCGCGCAGGCTGTTAACCAGCGCCTTGTCGAGCACCTCGTGGCCAGCCTCGATTTCGCAATGAAGGACCATGCGATCCTGGCCTCCTGGATTGTCGACGACCAAACGCATACGATGAATTTCCGGATGGCGACCGGCAATCTCTGCAACC
>JAGWUW010000635.1 GCA_028868235.1 Betaproteobacteria bacterium
GCTGATCCGCTTCGCTCTCAACGCAAGCCGCAGCATCTCTGGCACTTTCGCCAGGTCATCGGCCATCAGTGCCACATCTGCCGCCTCGATCGCCGCATCGCTTCCCGCTGCGCCCATCGCCACGCCGCATGTTGCAGCTGCCAGAGCTGGCGCATCATTAATCCCATCGCCGACCATCAGAACCGGTCCGTGGCGACGTTCCAACTCCTTGACCGCTTCAACCTTGTCCTCCGGCTTGAGATCCGCCAGGCTGTCATCGAGGCTGAGGCTCTCCGCCACAGTTCGGGCCGCACTCGCGTGATCTCCGGTCAGCATAACCGCGCGGAGCCCCAAGCGGCGGAGTTCACCGATGACGTCCTTCACGCCGTCGCGGACACGATCCTGCAAGATGAGGAGGCCGTACAGGTTGTGATTCGTCCCAACGAGGACGACAGTTTTTCCCTGGGCTTGCTGTGTCTGCACCTTCTCCTGAACGGTGTCCAATGGGATCCCAAGCTCTTCGAACAGCGCCGGACTGCCGACATACCACCTCACGCCATCAGAAGACACCGCGGTAGCTCCCACGCCAGTCAGGGCCTCAAACTCCTGCATGGACCTCAGAGCAAGCCCTTCAGCCCGTGCCTTCTCAAGGACGGCCCGCGCCAGCGGATGTTCGGAACCATGCTCGATGCCAGCCGCGACCGCGAGCAATTCGCCTGGTGAGCCGTTGAGAGTGATGAGGTCCGTGACAACCGGCTTGCCGACAGTGAGGGTGCCCGTCTTATCGAACGCTGCCACGCGGATCCTCCCGAGATGCTCCAGATGCACGCCGCCCTTGATGAGGATGCCATGCTTGCCGGCCCAGCCAATCGCGGCGGCGGTCGCCACGGGCGTCGACATCACCAACGCGCATGGGGCAGCCGCGACTAAGAGCACCACCGCGCGCTCGGCCCAATCCTCCATTGGCAAACCGAGAAGCCAGGGCACAAGGAGAAACCCGACCGACATCAGCAGCACGGCGGGGCTGTAGCGGCGACCGAAGCGCTCGATCCATTGCTGAGCTTGCCCCTTGCGCTCCTGCGCCGCTTCCACCAGATGAATAATCTTGGCCAGGGTGTTGTCTTGAAACGACGCGGTCGCTTCGATCTCCAGGAGCCCCTGTCGGTTGAGAGTTCCGGCAAAGACTTTCATGCCGGGGACCTTATCGACCGGAATGGATTCACCGGTGACTGCCGCTTCGTCCAGACTGGAATTTCCGATCCGAATCACCCCGTCGGTCGGAATGGTCTCGCCAGGCCGGGCGAGGAACCGGTCTCCCACCTGCAAGGCTTCGGCGGGAATCGTGATTTCCTGACCGTTGCGAAGGACATGTGCCTCTTTGGGCGCCAAGTCCAAGAGCGCGCGGATCGCCGACCGCGTGCGCGCGTAGGTATATTCTTCCAGGCCCTCGGCCGACCCGTAGAGGAATACCAGGAAGGCGGCTTCATCCCACAGCCCCAGGATGCCGGACCCGGCGGTGGCCGTCAGCATGAGGAAGTCGATTCCGATGACCTGCTCGTGG
>JAGWUW010000636.1 GCA_028868235.1 Betaproteobacteria bacterium
TCAGTTATCCACAGAATTGTTCCCGATATAGTCTATAAAGGAATTTAATTTATGGTTCTTATTAAAACCCAAAGAGACACGCTTCTTGCCCCGCTGCAGTCTGTGTCGGGAATTGTCGAACGTCGTCATACGCTGCCCATCCTGTCCAACGTCCTGCTGGAAAAGAAGGGCGATCGCCTGACGCTGCTCGCTACCGATATCGAAATCCAGATCACCACCGCTACCGAAGGGGCCGGTGGCGACGGCGATGGCGCCGTGACAGTCGGTGCCCGCAAGCTGCAGGAAATCCTGCGTTCGCTGCCGGATACCGCCGAAGTCAGCCTGGTCCTCGAAGACAAGCGCCTGCAAGTACGCGCCGGCAAGAGCCGCTTCAGCCTACAGACCCTGCCGGCTGATGACTTCCCGCGCATGACGGTTAGCGAAGGCGAAACCAAGCAGTTTTCGATTTCGCAAAAGGCTTTCCGCCAGTTGATCGGCAAGACCCAGTATTCGATGGCCGCCCAGGATGTCCGCTACTACCTGAACGGCCTGCTGCTGCTGGTCGAAGGCAAGGAACTGCGCGCCGTAGCCACCGACGGTCACCGTCTGGCTTACGCCAGCGTCGAGATCGATACCGACCTGCCGCGCCAGGAAATGATCCTGCCGCGCAAGACCGTGCTCGAACTGAACCGCCTGCTGGTCGACACCGACGATGCCCTGAACATTACCCTGACCCCGAACCAGGTACGTTTTGCCTTCGGTTCCGTGGTGCTGGTTTCCAAGTTGATCGACGGCAAGTTCCCGGACTACGAGCGCGTTGTCCCGGCGACCCTGAAGAATCACATGAGGGTTGGCCGCCAGACGCTGATGCAGGCCATGCAGCGCGCCGCCATTCTGACCAACGAAAAATTCCGTGGCGTGCGCGTCGTGCTCGGTGACAACAGCCTGAAGCTGATTGCCGCCAACGCCGAACAGGAAGAAGCGCAGGAAGAAATCGAAGTCGACTACAACGGCGACGCCATCGACGTCGGCTTTAATGTCGGCTATCTGCTCGACGTACTGAACAACGTTCATGCCGACGAAATCCAGTGGAGTTTCAACGACGCCAATTCGAGTGCGCTGATTACCTTGCCGGGTAACGATCGCTTCAAGTACGTCGTGATGCCGATGCGCATTTGATTTTTCAGCAGCACCCTCAAGAAGGTCTGTCCAGCCGGGCAGACCTTTTGCAGTTTCACGTGGAACCAAAACAATGAGTGAAGAGAACGTCCCGCAAAGCGCCTCGCCGGCCTACGGCGAATCCAGCATCCAGATCCTTGAAGGTTTGGAGGCCGTGCGCAAGCGTCCCGGCATGTACATCGGCGATACGTCCGACGGTACCGGCCTGCACCACCTGGTTTTCGAAGTCGTCGACAACTCCATCGACGAAGCGCTGGCCGGGCATTGCGACGACATCATCGTCACCATCCACACCGACAACTCGATTTCCGTCATCGACAACGGCCGCGGCATCCCGACCGGCGTCAAGATGGACGACAAGCACGAGCCGAAGCGCTCG
>JAGWUW010000103.1 GCA_028868235.1 Betaproteobacteria bacterium
CAGATCAATCCGGCCTTTACTGCGATTACCGGCTATCGACCGCAGGAAGTGTTGGGCAAGGATCCTCGCTGCCTCGGTTCTGGACGTCATGACCCCGACTTTTTCCGTGCGCTATGGCATCAGCTAGACAACGATGGGCACTGGGAGGGGGAGCTCTGGAATCGCCGTCCGGATGGCACGCTCTATGTCATCTGGCTGTCCATTTCGGCGATCAGGGGCGAGGGGGCGGAAAGCGGTGGAAGGCATGTGGCAACCTTTATCGACATCACCCAGCGAAAGGAAGTCGAAGAGCTGCTTCGCCATCGCGCCCAGAGCGACCCGCTGACCGATCTGCCCAACCGCACCTTGTTCTACGATCGTCTCCAGGTGGCTCTGGTTCTGGCGCGCCGCTACGGTTATGCGTTTGCTCTGTTCTATATCGATCTCGATCATTTCAAGGAGGTCAACGATACGATGGGGCATGCGGCAGGTGACCAGTTGTTGGTGGAAACCGGGCGTCGCCTGCTCCAGGCCGTTCGTGAGTCGGATACGGTCGCTCGCTTGGGGGGCGACGAGTTTGCTGTCATTCTGCCAAAGGTCGGCGGGCGCCAGGAGGTGGAGGAAGTGGCCAAGCGAGTTGTTGCCGCACTGGCTCGACCTTTTGACCTCTCCTGCGGTGCTGTCAGCATATCGGGCAGTGTCGGCGTCGCCATCTATCCGGAACATGGTGGCGATCTGGAAAGCATCCGAGCCTGCGCCGATGCGGCTCTGTATGTTGTCAAGGAGGGGGGGCGCAATGGCTATCGTATCGCCGAAAATCCCTGAAACGACGGATACGTTTGGAGAGCGCCGGCATCGTAAATTTTTGGTAGGCTTGACACTTATCAAGTTCTACACTCTCTGAAAGCCGCATGGCTTGGCCTTTCTTTGTGTGGTTGATTTCTATCAAAGCGGCAAATGGAGTGCCTGAGACATTGGCCATCCTTGTTCATTTTTTGAGAGGAAAGAGGGAGCAATGATTTCAAGAAAAACCGGAGTAAGTACTCTGGTCAGCTTGCCAGTGCTAGCGCTGCTGACCCAACTCGCTTTTGCCGAAACACCTGCCGAGCACGGTAGCGGCACCATGCGCGACTACCAGGCTGCAGGCGGCTCGCCGCTAGCAACCGTGCCGATGCACCAAGACATCAATCCGAAGGCCCCGAAGATGACCGAGGCCGAATTCGAGAAGGCCAAGCGCATCTACTTCGAGCGCTGCGCCGGTTGCCACGGCGTGCTGCGCAAGGGCGCCACCGGCAAACCGCTGACCCCGGACATCACCCTAGAAAAGGGTATGGATTACCTGAAGGTCTTCATCAAGTACGGCTCGGCCGGCGGTATGCCGAACTGGGGTACTTCCGGAATTCTGAATGATGATGAAGTCGACCTGATGGCCCGTTACGTCCAACAGACCCCACCAGCTCCGCCCGAGTACGGTCTGAAGGAAATGGAAGCTTCGTGGAAGGTCATCGTTCCGGTCGAGAAGCGCCCGACCAAGAAGATGAACAACCTCAACCTCGAGAACCTGTTCTCGGTTACCTTGCGCGATGCCGGCGAGATTGCCCTGATTGACGGTGACTCCAAGAAGATCGTCAGTATTCTGAATACTGGCTACGCGGTGCATATCTCGCGCATGTCGGCTTCCGGCCGCTATCTGTTCGTGATCGGCCGCGACGCCAAGATCAACCTGATCGACTTGTGGATGGAAAAGCCGGATACCGTGGCTGAAATCAAGGTTGGCATGGAGGCTCGTTCGGTCGAGAGCTCCAAGGCAAAGGGCTATGAGGACAAGTACGCCATCGCTGGTACCTATTGGCCGCCCCAGTTCGTCATCATGGACGGCGATACTCTGAAGCCGCGCAAGATCGTCGCCACCCGCGGCATGACCGTCGGTACGCAGGAGTATCACCCGGAGCCGCGCGTCGCCGCCATCGTATCTTCCCACTTCAACCCGGAGTTCTTCCTGAACGTGAAGGAAACCGGCATGGTCTACTCGGTCGATTACCGCGATCTGAACAACCTAAAGATCAAGATGATCGAAGCGGCCCCCTTCCTGCATGACGGTGGTTTCGAGTCGTCGCATCGCTATTTCATGGATGCCGCCAACGCCTCCAACAAGATTGCAGTTATCGATACCAAGGAAGGCAAGCTCGAGAAACTGGTCGAAGTCGGCAAGACCCCGCATCCGGGGCGTGGTGCTAACTTCGTCGATCCCAAGTTCGGCCCGGTGTGGGCAACTGGCCACCTTGGCGATGACAGCATTTCGCTGATCGGTACCGACCCGAAGAAGCATCCGGATCAGGCGTGGAAGGTCGTGCGTACGCTGAAGGGCCTGGGCGGTGGATCATTGTTCCTGAAGACACACCCGAAGTCCAAGAACCTGTGGGTCGACACGACGCTCAATCCGGAAGCCAATATCAGCCAGTCGGTTGCCGTCTATGACGTCAACAATCTCGACAAGGGATACGAGCTGATTCCGGTTGGCGAATGGTCCGGTATCAAGGATGGTCCGAAGCGCGTTGTTCAGCCGGAGTACAACAAGGCGGGCGACGAGGTCTGGTTCTCGGTATGGAACGGTAAGGACCAGGAATCGGCCATCGTGATTGTTGATGACAAGACGCGCAAGCTGAAGGCCGTCATCCGTGACAAGCGGCTGGTCACCCCGACCGGTAAGTTCAACGTGTTCAACACACAGCACGACGTCTACTAAGACTAAAGGAGGGGGTTGGCTCCACCGAGAGAGGAGTTATCCCCCTCCTTCTTTTTCCCTAGCATGTCGTTCTAGCACCAATTTGCAAACAACTTGCAGGGATTTTCCGCAGTGAACGCACGGTTTAACGATCTGCATCGCGCCCAGCGCGAATTGCTTTCCAGCAGCCAGTTATTGGCTGGCTTGCCGCCCGCAGTGATCGACGGGTTGGCCGACGCCAGCCGTGTCGTCGAACTGGCAGCAAATGAAATCTTGTACGAAACCGGCCAGCCTATCCGCGAGGCCCATATTCTTTTCAGCGGTAGCGTCAAGCGGGTGGTGAATATGCCCGGGGGGGCCAGCCGCGTCGTCGAGATCGTCCAAAACGAGCAGTTGCTTGGTGTTGGCGAAGTGTTCGGCATCATGCACTACGCTGCTACTTGTTCCGGGATCACCAACTGCCTGCTGGTTGCCATCGACATCCGCCGACTGCGCGAGGCCGTGCACCACAGCCATGATCTGAGTGCTCGTATCATTGCCGCGCTGGCCAGCCGCCAGTGTGCAACCGAATTCGATGCAGCCGGATTCCACTATGGACTTACCGGCGCACAGCGGCTTCTCGACTACCTGCTGGACCAGGCTGGCGAACGTCCGGGATTTGCGGGCGAAACGACGGTATTGCTCAAGGCTAGCAAGAAAGTGATTGCCGCCCGCATTGGCATGACGCCGGAGTCTTTGTCCCGAAATCTTCGTGAATTGAGCGACAACGGTGTGATCGTGGTTGATGGTCGCTGCGTTCACATTCAGAACGCGGCCCTGCTTGATACGGTTAGTGGCGATGCTCGGCAGCGACTCAGCTTCAGTCGCAAGCGCAAGGGAACGCGACCAACCGGCAAGGCGCTTCCATCGGGGGTGTTGGTTAACATGTGCGGTCGTTTGCGACTGCTGTCGCAACGCATGGCTGTGGCGTGGGGAAGCGTCGCCGCCGGGGTTGCGCCCAGCCGGGCTCGGATCAAGCTTCGTCAGTGCGAGAAGGAGTTTGTTCGTAACCTGGAGAAGCTCGATGGCTTGGACCTTGAGTCCGACCTGGGTGGGAAACTGGAGACAATCAAACAGCTATGGCCATCCTATCGTGAGGCCATGGGGAGCGAAAATGTCGAGGACACCGAGCGTATTTTCTTGCTCAGCGAAGAAATTCTCGATGCGGCAAATGGCCTGACCGCCTGTGCTGCCAGCTTGGCTGGTATCCCTGAAGTGCATTACGTCAACACCGCTGGGCGCAATCGCATGTTGTCGCAGCGCATCTGCAAGCTGTTCCTGTTTCACGATTGGGGTAGCCTGCATGACTGCATCGCTGAGCTCTCGCGGCAAACCTGTCAGGAATTCGAGAGCAATCTGCAGGAATTGGTCCGGGCCGGAGGAAGCCATGCCGAACTCGGTGCCCAGCTCGATGTCGTAGCCAGCCAGTGGCAACGATTTGTCCGCGCCCTCTGTCCCGATCTGTCGCATGCCGGAAAGGTCAAGCATGCGCGTCTGGTTTTGACGGAGGGGGAGCGTCTGCTGCGCTGTGTCGATACGACGGTCAAACTGTTCGAGCGCCTTGCTAAGTAGGTTTTAACGCAGCAAACTCTTGATATCTGTCAATTTTGGCTGGTCCGGTGAAGCCCGATATAATTGGCATCAGGCGCCATTTGATATCCATCAAGGCGGCAAAATTCTAAATCGAGACATTACGCCCTCACATTAATTTTAACGAGGGGTTTCGAGATGAAAGCAATCTACGTCGCAACCATGATGGCTGCCGGGCTGGCTCTTTCCGGACAGGTCATGGCTGACGAGGCGCTGGCCAAGGCCAAGAACTGCCTGTCCTGCCATGCAGTGGACAAGAAGCTGGTGGGCCCGGCATTCAAGGATGTCGCCGCCAAGTATAAAGGTGATGCCGGTGCCGCCGATAAGCTGGCTGCCAAGGTCAAGGCCGGAGGCAAGGGTGTCTGGGGGGAAATCCCGATGCCGCCGAACAACGTTACGCCGGAAGAAGCGAAGAAGTTGGTGACTTGGGTTCTCTCTCAAAAGTAAGCAAACCAGGCTTCAAAAAAAGACCGGCTGACTGCCGGTCTTTTTTTGTCCCTGTTGTTTGCGGGAATGGGTGCAAGCCAGCCATGGCTTGTATGTGCTTACCAGGCCACCCCGAAATTGATCCAGGCGCCAACGATGACCAGATAGGTAAAGAGGATGGCGCCGAGCAACAGGGGTTTGAGGCCGGCTTGGCGGATCAGGGCGAAAGTGGTTTCCATGCCAAAGGCAGCCATAGCGAAACTCAGGCTGATAATGCCGGCTTGGCGCAAGATCTGCAGTGCATTGGGGGGTATGTCAACCAACGAGTTGATGGTGGCAAAAAATACAAAAATCAGGGCAAACCATGGCACAGTAATGCGCCTTTTTTCGCCGGCCGCCTCTCTGCGGGCGAGCCAGAAACTCAGGCCGAGCAGGAACGGCACCAGCATTAGGACCCGGATCATCTTTACGATCACCGCGTTGTGCGAGGCACTGCCACCGATGGCATTGCCGATGGCGACAACTTGGGCCACCTCGTGTACGGTCGAACCGATGAAAATGCCGAACAATGAGCGGCTGCCACCCAGCCATGTAAAGAGCAGTGGGTAAAGGAACATCGCGGCTGTGCCGAAAAGTACGACGGTCGCCACTGCTGTGGCTGCTTTCCTGACACTGTCGCTTTCATCCATGCGTAGTACGGAAACCGTGGCAACGATTGCGGCGGCACCGCAAATGGCGCTCCCGGCGGCAATGAGTAATGCCTGTGCGCGCTCCATGCGCAGCCAGCGAGTGCCGATGAAGTAACCGATGGCCAAGGTCGATGACAGCATCAGCAAATCGATCAGCAACCCGGAGCGGCCCGCCTCGGCAATTTGTTGCAGATTGATATTGAAGCCGTAGAGGGCTACGCCAGCGCGGAGCAGGATTTTCTGCGCAAAACGGAGGCCGGCTTGCCATCGGCCATGGGAGAGTGTTGGCTTCAGATTGCCGAGCAGGGCGCCCAAGACGATGGCCAGGGTCAAAGGTGAGGCGCCGAGTGCGCTCAATTCCGGTCGTTGGGCCGCGACGCTGGCCAAGGCAACGAGCAGAGCGATCAGGCCGAGGCCGGGAATAATTTTGCTTGAGGGCATGAGCGGTGCTTCCAGTTCGTGATGCTCGAATATTAGTGCTTGCTACTTTGATAAGTAAAACGTATATTTTTTATATTTGAAATTGGTTTTTCTGATGAAAATTAGCCTGCGCCAGCTTGAGGTATTTGCCGCCGTCGCCAGCCATGGTCAGGTCACGCGGGCAGCCCAGGCGGTTGCCATGAGCCAGGCGGCAGCCAGCATGGCCCTGGCTGATCTGGAGGGGCAGCTCGGTACGCCGCTGTTCAATCGCCAGGGGCGACAGTGGCAACTGACAGACAGCGGGCGGGAAATCCTGCCGCTGGCTCGCGAAGTCCTGGATCGGGTTGGCGATATCGAAGCTGTTGGTCAAACCCGAGGGGCGGCTTTTAATATTCATCTCGGGGCGAGCGTGACCATCGGCAATCATCTGCTGCCTGAGCTAATCATCGAATTGAGTCGCTGCTATCCGGGCAGTTGCATTCAAGTGTCGCGACACAATACCGAGCAGGTGGTGTCGCGGTTGCTGGCTTTTCAAATCGATCTTGGTTTCATCGAGGGCCCGGTCAATGATCCGCGTATTGCTTGTTTTCAGTGGCGCCGGGATGCGTTGCAAGTATTTGCGGCGCCGGATCACCCCTTGGCCGGTCGGCAATTGAGCGTCGAAGATTTGCGCTCTGTCGGCTGGGTAAGTCGGGAATCCGGGTCCGGGACGCGCGAGCATTTCGATCGTGCGATGGCAGAGTCTGGTATTACACCCCGCATCGTGCTTGAGCTTGAGCAGCCGGAAGCCGTGCGCCAGTGCGTGCGCCTGGGACTCGGCGTGGGCTGCCTATCGTCGCTGGAGTTACGCGACGCTTTTCAGGCGGGTTGGCTCGTGCCTTTGGAAACGCCGTTTCTCGATTTGTCGCGGCAATTACGGATTGCCCTGCATGCCCAGAAACATCGGACCCGCGGTGTTCAGGCGGTGCTTGACCTCTGCCAGGGTAATGCCGAGTGATTGGTCGATGGCGCGGTCCGGCGCGATAGCGTCGAAATGCTAGCGGCACGATGTTTAACAGTAGCGATCAGCAACAATTATTTCGGGTAACACCTCTTGAAATCCATCGGCCTCGTCCCTATTATTAGCACTCACCGGTAGCTAGTGCTAATCGCATGCCTGCCCGGTCCCGCGCCTGTGTCCTGCACGGCCGGCCAATTTCAGTTTTGTTGCAACTCATTTTCAGGAGTCTGTTTTATGAATATCCGTCCTTTGCACGACCGCGTGATCGTCAAGCGCGTTGAAGCCGAACGCACCACCGCTTCCGGTATCGTTCTGCCGGATTCCGCTGGCGAGAAGCCGGATCAGGGTGAAGTCCTGGCCGTCGGACCGGGCAAGCGCGACGAAAACGGCAAGCACGTCGCTCTCGACGTCAAGGTCGGCGATCGCGTTCTGTTCGGCAAGTACGCCGGTCAGGCCGTCAAGGTCGATGGTCAGGAAGTCCTGGTCATGCGTGAAGAAGACATCATGGGCGTCATCCAAGGCTAATCGCCCGGGTCGATTTTCCAAACAGATCAAATCAGGAGTTATTAAATGGCAGCTAAAGAAGTCAAATTCGGCGATTCCGCCCGTGCTCGCATGGTCGAAGGCATCAACATCCTGGCTGATGCCGTCAAGGTTACCCTCGGCCCGAAAGGCCGCAACGTTGTGCTCGAGCGCTCCTTCGGCGGCCCGACCGTCACCAAGGACGGCGTTTCCGTTGCCAAGGAAATCGAACTGAAGGACAAGTTCGCCAACATGGGCGCCCAGATGGTCAAGGAAGTTGCTTCCAAGACCTCCGACATCGCTGGTGATGGCACCACCACCGCCACCGTGCTGGCTCAAGCCATCGTTCGCGAAGGCATGAAGTACGTTGCCGCCGGCATGAACCCGATGGACCTGAAGCGCGGTATCGACAAGGCTGTCGCCGCCACCATCGAAGAACTGAAGCTGATCTCCAAGCCCTGCACCACTACCAAGGAAATCGCTCAAGTTGGCTCCATCTCCGCCAACTCCGATTCCTCCATCGGCGACATCATCGCCGAGGCCATGGAAAAGGTCGGCAAGGAAGGCGTCATCACCGTTGAAGACGGCAAGTCCCTGGCCAACGAACTCGACGTCGTCGAAGGCATGCAGTTCGACCGCGGCTACCTGTCCCCGTACTTCATCAAC
>JAGWUW010000104.1 GCA_028868235.1 Betaproteobacteria bacterium
TGACCCGCGGGCTTCCCAAGACAATCAAGGTCGACAATGGCAGCGAATTCATTTCGAAGGCCATGGACAAGTGGGCCTATGAGCATGGGGTCGAACTGGACTTCTCCCGGCCGGGCAAGCCGACGGATAACGCCAAGGTCGAGTCCTTCAATGGTCGCTTCCGGGAGGAATGCCTGAACGAGCACTGGTTCTTGTCCCTGGAGGATGCAAAAGGCAAAATCGAGGCGTGGCGGCGGTACTATAACGAAGATCGTCCCCACTCTGCGCAAGGCTGGATGACACCCGCCGAATTTGCCGAACAGTGCAGGAACGAGGTCTCCAAGGGGGGCTCTCAGGAGCCGGAAATTTCCAGTTAAGACTGGTACGAAAACCGGTGCAGCCTCAGGAGCCGGAAATTTCCAGTTAAGACTGGTACGAAAACCGGTGCAGCCTCAGGAGCCGGAAATTTCCAGTTAAGACTGGTACGAAAACCGGTGCAGCCTCACAACTTCGGAAGTCAGAATTTTCACCGATTTGAGTTGCCGTATCGAAATCAGAGGCGGCGCGGCTATTTTCTCTGTTGTGCTTCCAGAGCGTACCTCTGGCTGAAATAGGCGAGAGCAAGCGTGGGTTGAAGTGGGTCGCTGCTTCGTAGCCCGCCGCTGACGATCATTGCAGCGCGGTATCCGGCCAGAACCAAAATATTCCCCTCGGACTGAATCAAGCAGCTGGGTGTCAGAACTTAGAAAGGAATCCCTTGCTAAGGTGTGCACCGGTACGGGCGTGGAGAAAGTGGCGCCTATTAAAGATCGTATTGCCATTTGATCAAATCATGCTTGGAAACAAAAGAAAAGTTGCTTTAGGCGCAGTCGCTGCTACCGTACTAATCGTATTGCTTGGCATTGGCGTAGCGCGGACAGAAGAAGGCCGCCATGCTGAGGCCACCATTAAAATTCCCGCTGTCGAGCCCAATACTGTTACGGTCACTCCGAGTCAGGCGCAGTCGCTGAAGGTCGAGTCCGTTTCATTTAAGGAGTTTGCGGACGAGCGCGAGGCAGTAGGCTACATCGACTTCAACCAAGAGCGCTCAGTGCCGGTCTACTCGCCCTGGGCTGGGCGTATCAACGATATCCGCGTTAAAGCTGGCGACAATGTAAAAAAGGGAGAGCCCCTCTTTACCGTCGACAGCCCCGATCTCGTCCAGGCCGAGTCGAACTTGATCTCGACAGCGGGTGTCCTGCAATTAACCGACAAGGCGCTGGTGCGAGCTCGCCAACTCGCTGAATTCCAGGGCGCCTCGCAAAGGGACCTTGATCAGGCTCTTGCCGACCAGCAAACCGCCGAAGCAAATTACCGGGCAGCTCGGAACGCAGTACGCCAATTCGGCAAATCTGACGCCGAGATGGACAAGATTGTCGCCAGCCGCAAGACCGATGGTCTGTTGGTCATCACCAGCGCCATCGCTGGCCGGGTCATTGCCCGTAATGCAGCGCCCGGCCTATTGGTGCAGCCCGGTACTGTACCGGCACCGGTCACTGTCGCGGATGTCGCCAGCATGTGGATGGTGGCCAATGTTTCGGAATATCAGTTGTCGCGCCTGCGCCTCGGCGCCCGAGTAGCGGTTACCCTTGCTGCCTATCCCGGCCGGCAATTCGAAGGTCACATTGCCAACATAGGCGCCACCGTCGACCCGGCTACCCACACAGTCGCCGTGCGCTCCGAGATCCCGGATCCGAAGCACGAGCTACTGCCGCAGATGCTGGCCACCTTCGTCATTCGCATGGGCGAGCCTATCCGCTCGCCAGCCCTACCACTCAGCGGCGTAGTGCGCGAAGGCGACGGGACTATGACCGCCTTTGTCACCAAGGACGGCTTGCACTTCGAACGGCGGGCGGTGACGACCGGCGTGGTGCAAAACGGCCAACAGCAAATCCTGGCAGGCCTGACTCCTGGAGAAAAGGCGGCCACCGATGGTGCCCTGTTTCTCAGCAATGCCCTCGCTCTGAGCGTGCGCTGACTCGCTTTCCAAGAAAGGCATACCGTGTTCAGAGGTATTATCTCGTTCGCGCTCAGTCGCCGGCCGATCATCCTACTCAGCCTCCTCATATTCATCGGTGCAGGCATCGCCGCCTATCTGAAGCTTAACGTCGAGGCCTACCCCAACCCAGCGCCGGTCATTCTTGAAATCACCGCCCAATCGCCAGGCGCCTCGGCCGAAGAAATGGAGCGCTACTATACGCGCGCCATGGAAATCGGCCTGGCCACTACGCCAGGGGTGGACAATATCCGCTCGACCTCGTTCTATGGGCTCTCCTTCGTCCGTGTCACTTTCAAATACGGCGTCGACTACTATTTTGCCCATACCCAGGCGGCCCTGAGTCTGCAACAGAACGTCAATCTCCCCAACGGCGTGGAGGCGCAGATTCAGTCCTCCAGCCTGGTCGGCGAAATCTACCGCTACCAGTTGGTCGGGCCGCCGCATTATGGGCTGACTAACCTGCGCACCCTGCAGGACTGGGTCATCACCAAGCGACTCCTGACCGTACCGGGCATTCTGCAGGTTGTTCCCTGGGGGGGCACGACCAAGGAGTATCAAGTCGAGGCCGATCTACACAAGCTCGACGGTTACAAGGTAACGCTGCCGCAACTGATTTCCGCCATCGGTAATGCCAACACCAACGTTGGCGGGCGCACTGTCAATATCGGGGAGCAGTCAGTCAATATCCGCGGCATCGGCCTTGTGCGCGACCCGACAGACATCGGTAATATCGTGCTCGCGCAGTCAAACGGAACTCCCGTCCTGGTCAAGGACGTCGCAAAGGTTAATATTGGCTACGCGCCGCGCCTGGGCAAAGCCGGGCGCGACAGCGAGGACGACGTGGTCACGGGAATCATCGTCATGAACCGTACCTTGCAGACCAACGAGGTAGTAGCTCGGGTTAAGGCCGAAGTCGACAAAATTAATAGCGATGGCACACTGCCGCCCGGTGTCAAGATGGTGCCTTACTATGACCGTTCGACCCTGGTCGGTGTCACCACCCATACGGTATTGCACAACCTGATCTTCGGCTGCTTACTGGTCTTCTTTATCCAGTGGATTTTCCTGGGGGATCTCCGTAGCGCCGTTATCGTCAGCACCAACATCCCGTTCGCACTCTTTTTCTCGATCATCATCCTGGTGATCCAGGGCGAATCGGCCAACCTCCTGTCTCTAGGGGCAGTCGACTTCGGTATCATCGTTGATTCGGCAGTGATCCTGGTCGAGAACATCTTCCGCAATTTCCAGAAAAGTCGGGACGAGCAGAAGGCCATGCTCGAAGATATTGGCGTTTCAAAACTCACCGTCGAAGGCCAAGCTATCGGCCATTGGCCGGAACGACTGCGTCTGATCTTCACCTCTGCCGTGCAGGTGGACCGGGCGGTCCTGTTTTCCTCGGCGATCACGGTGGCGGCCTTCATTCCATTATTCACCATGCAGGGTGTGGAAGGCCAGATCTTCGGCCCGATGGCCCGAACCTATGCCTACGCATTGCTCGGTGCCCTGATCGCGACCTTCACTATCACCCCAGTACTCTCCGCCTACCTGCTGCCCAAGCATGTCGAGGAGGCCGAGACGATTTTCGTGCGGGCCATCCGGCGAGTCTATACGCCTATCCTGCACTGGGCACTCGCGCACCGAGGGGTAACGGTCGCCATTGGCGGCACATTCCTGCTGATTGCGTTCCTGCTATTACCCCGAATCGGAACGGAATTCTTGCCCGCCCTGGAAGAAGGCAATCTTTGGATTCGTGCGACCATGCCACCGACCATCTCTCTGGAAGCCGGCATGGGCAAGGTGGCTAAGATGCGCGATATTCTCAAACGCCACCCGGAAGTGATCACTGTCGTCTCCCAACACGGCCGCCCGGATGACGGGTCGGACGCGGCCGGCTTCTACAACGTCGAGCTTTTCGTACCCCTGAAGCCCTTTGACGAGTGGCCGAGCGACTACACCAAGGAGCAGCTGGTGGGTGACGTCCAGCAAGAGTTCGCTGCCGAATTCCCAGGCGTCGAGTTCAACTACTCGCAGTACATTCAAGACAACATTGAGGAAGGCCTCTCCGGTGTCAAGGGCGCTAATTCAGTGAAGATCGTCGGCCCAGACCTCAACGTCCTCGAGCAATTGTCGGCAAAGGTCCTGCATGAGATGAACCAGGTCAAGGGGGTAGAGGATCTCGGCGTCTTCCATGTTCTCGGCCAGCCCAATTTCAATATCACCGTCAACCGCGCCAAGGCGGCACGCTACGGCCTGAATACTGGCGACATCAATGCCGTTGTGCAGGCGGCTGCCGGGGGCACAACAGCGACAACCGTACTTGAGGACGACCGGCAGTTTGCTCTTACTGTCCGCCTGTCCCCAGAATACCGCTCCAATCTGGATGCTATCCGCGCCATTCGGGTCGGCTATGCGACGGCCAACGGCGGCAACGCCTACATTCCATTGCAGGAACTGGCCGAAATCAGCCTGGACACTGGCGCCTCCTACATCTATCACGAAAGTAACCAGCGCTACCTGCCGGTGAAGTTCAGCGTCCGCGGCCGCGACTTGGGGAGCACGGTGGATGAGGCGCAGGCACGGCTTGCCCAGAGCGTCGTCCTACCACAAGGTTACCGCCTTGAATGGGCGGGAGAATTCGAGGAGATGCAGCAGGCGAAAGAGCGCTTGAAGATTATCCTTCCAGTCACGCTCTGCATGATCCTTCTCCTGCTCTACGCCCTCTTTAATTCCCTGCGGGACAGCCTGCTGACCTTAGCTGCCATCCCGTTCTCGATCGCTGGCGGCATTATCGCCCTTTATTTTAGCGGCTTGGCGCTTTCGATCTCGGCGGCGATCGGCTTTGTCTCTCTATTCGGTGTGTCGGTGATGAACGGCATCTTGGTGCTTACGTACTTCAATCATCTGATTCTGGAGGGCAGCACGCCACTAGAGGCCATGCGCCAGGCTGCTGAGCAGCGCATGCGGCCGATGCTGATGACGGCCCTCTCCGCCTGTATCGGCCTCCTGCCAGCCGCCATATCGACCGGCATCGGTAGCCAGGTACAACGTCCACTTGCCACCGTTGTGGTTGGTGGCATGTTGCTGGGGCCGATTATGCTGCTGGTGGTGGCACCAGCCCTACAGGTGATGGTGCTGGAATGGTCGGCTAATCGCGCGAAGAAGAAAGTCGAGCACCCGAACAATGAAGCATAAATATCCTCACCTCGGTAGGGTCCGCCAGTCTCTTTCCCTGATCGTGACAACCCTCGCGGCCGCAGCAGCAACTGGCTGCGCTGTCGGGCCAGATTTCCAGCGGCCGGCCGTACCGGCTGCCGAGGCGTATACGCGTGAACAGCTCACGGCGACCGCTTCAGCCTCGTTGCACGGCGGAGAAGCCCAGCACTTTGCAACCGGCATTGAAGTCGACCGCCGCTGGTGGACCGCATTCGGCTCACGGCCCTTGGATGCGCTGGTTGAGCAGGCCTTCACACAAAATCCCAGCCTTGCCAGCGCCCAAGCTGCGCTGCGCCAGGCGCGGGAAAACACAGCTGCGCAGTTCGGCTCGTACTTTCCAACCGTGCAAGCCGGCTATGCCCGCGCCCGGCAAAAGGACTCGGCCAACCTGGGGGCGGTACTGTCTTCGGGTGAGCCACTCTACACCCTGCATACGTCGCAGGTGACGGTCAGCTATGTTCCGGATGTCTTCGGACTCAATCGTCGCGCGGTCGAATCCTTGCGGGCGCAGGAGGAAGCACTGCGCTTCCAAGTTGATGCGGCATACCAGACGTTAGCCGCCAACGTGGTCTCTGCTGCCATTCAGGAAGCGGCGCTGCGCGCGCAGGTGGTGGCAGCCGAGGGAATGGTTGATACCAACCGCCACGCACTGGACATCCTCCAGCGTCAAGCCAAGTTGGGCGTCGCCTCCGGCCTTGATCTCGCCATGCAACAATCCGCCCTAGCACAGGCCGAACAAACCTTGCCGCCACTGCGCAAGCAACTCGAGCAAACGCGCAACCTGCTGGCTACCTTGGTCGGCAAACTGCCGGTCGAACGGGAGAGTGAAAACCTCGATCTGGAAGCGATCCAACTGCCTACGGAGTTGCCAGTAAGTCTGCCTTCGCGTCTGGTGGAGAACCGACCCGACGTACGGGCAGCCGAGGCCCAACTCCACGCGGCTAGCGCACAGGTCGGCATCGCTATCGCTAACCGCCTTCCTCAATTCGCCCTTGTCGGCATCAAGGGCGGCAGTGCGACCAGCTTCGGGGAGATGTTCAAAAACGGCAATCCGTTTTGGAACCTGACCGGTAGCGTCACCCAGACGCTCTTCGATTTCGGCACCTTAAAACACCGCCAAGGGGCAGCGGAAGCCGCCCTGGACATGGCGGCTGCCAACTATCGGAGCACCGTGCTGACCGCCTTCCAGAATGTGGCGGATAGTCTGTATGCAGTACAAGAAGATGCCAAGATGCTTGCTGCCGGTGTCGACAGTGAGGTGGCGGCTAAGAAGACCCTTGACCTCATCCGCCGCCAACTTCAACTAGGCGCTGTCAACGTTCTGGCTCTCTACATGGCTGAGCAAGCCTATCTTCAGGCACATAGCACCCGACTGCAGACCCAGGCGGCACGCTATACGGATACGGTCGCGCTGTTTCTGGCGCTTGGTGGCAATCAGTTGGAAGACGACCAGCGAGTTCATCGAACTGGTGCCCCCAGCGAGGAGTGATTCATGCCGACTCGTGTCTTTGCATATGTCCGCGTGTCGATCGGCGAACTGGATGAATTCGCTCAACTCAGATCGATAGAGGACTCCGGTTTCCAGCCAGAACGAATCTACATCGACCACGCCGGCCACACTGCATGCCACCGACCGTCATTCGACGACATGCTGATGGCGCTTAAGGCTGGCGATATGATCGTTGTCCACTCGCTGAGCCGTGTGGCCCGCAATTTTTGTGACCTAGAAGCGCTAGTTGTTTCGCTGACCAGCCGGGAGTGCAGCCTGCACTTCGTCCAGGAGAGCTTGGCATTCGGTCGAACCGACGGTTTGCCTACGGCGATGACAATGACGCGCCAACTTCTGGATGCCTTGGCTGGCTTCGAACGGGAACTTCGGCAAGAGCGCAGCGCTGAGGCACAAGCCCGAGGTCGCAGCGGAGGCCGACCACGGCGCCTTACGCCAAGCCAGGAAGCGGAAATCATCACCGAGGCAACTCAACCTGGGGCCAACAAAGCGGCACTAGCGAGAAAATGGGGAATGCATAAGCACACCCTCTATCGTCTCTTGCGCGCGAATTCATAGATTTCTTGTCGTGCCGCTGGGGCTGCTATCAGTACATCCGAAAACACACTGAGCGTCCGTGACCATGCGACCCTTCTACTTCAACACATGACGCTTAAGGCATTGTGGTGAATCGTGCCTGCGCTCCTTGAGTGACAGCAATGAGTCGGGGGCACGCTTTCATTGGATGGCAAAGCTGCCGTTCGACGCCATCTGCGATTGAACGGCAAGTTAGCGCCAACTTGCTGCCGGTTCCAGCACATTCAGCCAACGGCCGTTATGGCCGAATGACTGACGTACGGAAACTAATGTCAAAACGCCGGCTCGCGTTAATTGGCTAGAACACACAGAACCGTCAGTAGCTATATCTCGGTCGCTTGAGCAGTTGTACTCACAGTTCAATCACCATGTCAGCTCGAAAGCCATTATCGGTGCGTCCACGCTCCCCTGGATATCCCAACTGATTCGAGATTACTCGGCAACCACCTTCCGCTCGAAAATCATTATTTGTGTGTGTATGGGCGTTCATACTTCCCATGTCTGCCTCGATCTTTTCCCAGATGTATAGAATCTTCCGCCCACCAAATGGTCGGATGTAATGCACCCCTTCCAGCAGGACGCTGTCCTTCAGACGCTCTCTAATCGTACGGGGGTCATACTTGATCAGTGACGACAATTCGTCTGTAGTCAAATAGGTTAACGTTGCCACATCAATTCTCCTTGATCATTTAACGCATCCTATGATGCTCACAAGCATCACTTGATGCCAAT
>JAGWUW010000637.1 GCA_028868235.1 Betaproteobacteria bacterium
TTCGGGCGGCGATGGAGATGACCATCTGATCGGCCTTGGCGGCAACGACCACTTCTGGGGCGGCGCCGGCAACGATGTGCTCAACGGCAACGCCGGAACCGACGTCGCGCACTACTTCGGCTTGCGCTCGAGCTATTCGGTGGTCACCGTCAATGGCGCGGTCACCGTGGTCGACAATGCTCCGAACGCCGATGGCAACGACGGCACCGATACGATCTCGAGCATCGAACAGCTGGTGTTCAAGAATGGCGAGACCGCCTCGGTGATCTCGCCGATTATCCTCGATCTCGACGGCAAGGGGGTCAAGACCCTGACCTCCGCACAGAGCCGGGCAACCTTCGATCTCAATGGAGATGGGCAGCGCGACGACACCTCCTGGATCGGCGGCACCGAAGGCTTTCTGTTCCTCGACCGCGATGGCAACGGCACGCTGAGCGGCGCAAACGAGATGTCGTTCACCGACGACGTTCCCGGTGCTGCATCCGACCTTGCCGGGCTTCGCGCCTTCGACTCCAACGGCGACGGCCGTCTTTCGGCAGACGATGCGCAGTTCGCGCAGTTCAAGGTTTGGCGCGATGCCAACAGCAATGGAACGGTTGATCGCGGCGAAGTGCTCAGCCTGGACGCTGCCGGGGTCAAGGCGATCAACTTGACTGGAACTGCAGTCAATGCCGCGACGGCGTTCGGGGATGTCGCAGTCGTTGCCAAGGGTAGCTACGAACGCACCGATGGCACCAGCATGGAGTTCCTCGATGCGGCGCTGACCTATTTCTCAGCCGCATCGAACCCGATGCCGCGTCGTTCCTTGCTCAATCGTGGTTGGAAGATTGGGGAACCTGAACCCCAGATCGATGGCAATCCCGGCCTCGACGATGCAATCACGGCACTCTCAGCCCAGAGCGGATCGAACGCGATCGCAGCACTGGCCGGTCTCAGCGATGCAGAGGCTTTCGCGCGATTTGCCAGTAACCAAGATGGCTCTGCTCAACTGTCGTCGACCAGTCCGGCAGGATCGGCGGTGCAACACAGCCAGGAACTTCCAGCTATCGCTGTTGCCGCAGATGCCTCCTTCTTTGGCCAGGACAATACCGCATCAGGAACCGATTCCGCCCGTCTTCTCGCCTTGCTTCGGCAGGACATGGCCGGGTTCGGTGCATCAAGCGCCATGGATCGAATTAACTGGAAATCCGACTCAATGTTCCACGGCGGCGGACTGGCTTACCTATAGTGTCGGCATCCGTGCGCAATGGCTGTGAGAGGGCCCATCGCAAGGCGATGGGTCCACGGCTTATCTTGCATAGGTTGCGCTCTGGCGGGTCCAGCGCTGCGCAAGAGTGAAAGGCTCCACGCTGGCCCCGCCTTTATGAAGGCAGTAGTTTTGAGAATCGTTCGCTGCCGCGCCCATTCAAGTTTCATTGCCATCGCGGTTCAGTTCGGCTGCCCCGCAGAGTTATCAGATCAGATTGCACATGATTAGTTGAGTATCCATGGAAAAGCCCTACAGCGAACAGATAACAGCATGCGCTTGATAA
>JAGWUW010000638.1 GCA_028868235.1 Betaproteobacteria bacterium
AGGCCGCCGAGTTCGAGCTGACCTAGCGCTGCCGCTCGAGACGCTGGACCGTCAAGAATTGGTCAAGCAATCAGGCGTATCGGCCAGTTGGAAGGGGTGGCCTGAATACCTAGTCCCGCACCATCCGATATTCGACATCGATCCGAGCGATCTTGCCTGCCTCGATGCCCCGCAGATTGGCCCGATAATATGATATGAGCGTTCGATGGCGTACTGGCGGATGCCAAGAAGCATCTGCCTCCACAACAGTGTTTCCGTCCTTCCGGAAGGCGGAAACGTGTAAATGGCTTCCACTCGGTAGGAAGCCAAACCCGCGACGACGGGCGAATCCACTCACGGTAACGCCGTCCTTCGCCGGATAGGCATAGACCGAGCGTATCTCGACTCGCGCATTGGTTTTCGCGGTAATCGGCACGGGTACAGAAGGGAGCGTCGCACAGCCCCCTGTAGCAACGATCAATGCGGCGCACAGCGCTAGACTTTGACCTCTCGGAATTATGGACATGAGATAATTACCTCCCTTCAATGGTGCAGTCGATGCAGTGACGAATGCTGATCCAACCAACGGCACGACCCACCCGAGCCTGAGAAAGCCAATGTGAGCCTGGCTGCCGGGTCATCCCATCAATTCCTCGAGCACGAGCAGACCGAGGAAACCGACAAAGAACATTGAGGAAATGAGTGGGGTGTCCGGCTTTTCATGGGCCTCGACGAGCAGTTCCTCGGTGACGAGATAAAGGAGCGCCATCAAACCAAAGCTCAGGAAACCAGTGACAACCACTGGAGGGAGTAGGGCCACGGGCGTGGCGATCAACGCTCCCAGTGGAAGCAAAATCCCAAGTCCTATTGCAATTGCGATTGTGCGGCTCGGTCGGGTCTTGCCTTCCTGCATTTCCGAGGTGATCGACAGCCCGAGGAAAAGAACTTCCAGCGTCAGGGCGACCGCCAGCAAGATGCCGGCTCGCTCACCCGCGATGAAGGCCAAGCCTAGCACCAGTCCGTCTATGAAAATGTCGATGCCGGTCGCAGCCAGCATGGCAATGGGACCGGATGAGCGCTCCTCGAGCGCCTTGATCGCCAGCATGACGCCGACGCCAATGGCCCCGCCGATCAAGGTCGCTGTAGGCGACGCTTCGTGCTTGATCTGGGGAAGAATTTCTACCGCTGCTGCCGCGAAGACGACACCAGCGGCGAGGTGCTGCGTCGCACTAACAAAAGTGGTTCCCGGTCGTCGCCACAGCGCCCAGAAAGTACCGATCAGCACGGCACCAAGGGGCAGTAGCGTATAGGACAGTGCTTGCATTGTTCAATGTTCCCCGTCAATTACCTCGCGGTAGGCAAGCAGTCGCAGGGCGTTGAACACGACAATCAGCGTCGAACCTTCGTGCATCGCCACCGCCGGGCCAATCCCGAGGCCGAGTATCGTGGCCGGCACGAGCAGAGCGACGACCCCCAAGCTGACAAACACATTCTGGCGAATGATACGGCGAGTTTGACGGGATAGTCCTACCGCGAACGGGAGGTGCGATAGG
>JAGWUW010000105.1 GCA_028868235.1 Betaproteobacteria bacterium
TATTTTCGATCAACCAGATTGCTCCGCCCGGATAGATCAGCGGATCGAGCGGTTGGCGAATGACGTGGGCCCAGAAAGAAGTACCGTGCCGCGACTCAAGCTGGAGTTCGGCATCCAGCGCCTTGACCAGAGCAGTTCCGCTATCCGCCTCCAGTAGAGAAATGTCACCGGCGGCACTCCGCAACGAGAGACCAATCGGCATGCCAACGAGCACCGAGGCTGAATCGATACCCAGCAACTCTGCCGCTTTCGGATTGGCCCGCACAATCTGCCCTTCGACCACAAAAAGGACGCCGGCCTGGATGTTTGCAAGTATGGTTTCCAGTTCCGAGGTTCGCTCCCCGACCCGTTTTTCGAGCTCGGCATACAGGCGCACGTTGTCCAGCGCGACCGCCGTCGTATCGGCAAGTGCCTGAAGCAACTTCACCCGCTCTGGCCCCGGGCGACAATGCTGTGCCCAATAGCTACCAATTGCCCCGACCGGATCGGCACGCCGGATGGGGACCATGACGAGGCTCTTGACGAAAGTGGGCCGATAAGCATCGGCCGGAATCCTGGGATCAGCATAGATATCCTCGATGACAGCCGACTGGCGGTTAAGCATGGACCATCCGCTGATACATGCACTCATCGGAAAACGCAAGCCTTTCCAGAGAGGCGAGATTGCATCCTCATCGGCATAGTGGCATTGATCACCATCACGGAGCACGAAAGTCGCCCCATCCGCCCCGGTAAGGCTACGGGCAGCACGCTTGACGATCGCCATGATGGTAGCGAGGTCACGAGCATGGGAAAGCTCCAACACGACCTCGACCAGATGCTCCATGGCCCTGCCGTACCACAATGCAGTTTCCCGGGAAGAACCTTTGAACGAATCGGACTCGGCCATGGTCATTGGCGCCCCCAACCTGCCAAGATGCCGTACCGGGCTGACGACCACCGTATTGCGACGCTCGACACGAACATCGAAACACTTCAACTCGCCAGGTACCACGCCCTGACAATTTTCAGCATGACTGCCACAAACTCACCGCCACTGGAGGCGCAAAACACCCCAGGGGTAGAACTCATGACGGCCCCATGCAAACGCGTTGCCTATTAATTCTAGCCCCTCTGCCGAAAGATTCCAACGACATAGAAAAGAAGGAGCCTAGGCGTCATCTGCCAGCCCCGACCAATAGCTGTCAAATCAACCCGAGCAGGCCGAGCGCGGCCCCAGCCGCGATGAACCACAGCGGGTGCAACTTGCTTCGCAGATTGGCGACAAGCGTCGTGGCCACCAGCAGCCATGCCCCCCAGCCGAAAGCAGCCGCTTGGGCGATCAGCGTCGCCCCCGAGAAAATCAGGCCGACCGCCAGCGGCGACACTCCGAGACTGACCGCCTTCTGCCAGCGCTTTCCGGCAAAGCTTTCCCAGCGATCGATCAGCAGGTAGATCAGGATGCTCATCGGCAGGCACATCGCCGCCGTTGTCGCCAGAGCTCCGGTCAGACCGGCAATTTCCCAGCCGATCAGCGTTACCACCAGCACATTCGGCCCCGGTGCGGCCTGGGCGATGGCGTAGAGATTGGTGAAGGTCGTATTGTCCAGCCAGTGGTAATTTTCGACCACCACGCGATGCATTTCGGGCAGCAACGCCGTGGCACCGCCAAAAGCGACGCCGGACAGCAGGGCGAATTCGAGAAAAAGCTGGAGTGCGATCATTTGCGGCCCAGCTTCCAGTACGCCACGCCACCGGAGAGCAGCAGGCCGCAAAGCATGACCACCGGCATCGGCCAGCGCAGCCAAGCGATGGCCGCAACGACCAGTACTGTAAAAGGCAGGAAGGCCGGCTTGTCCTTGATCGCCCCCCCCATGCGCCACGCCGTCGCAAAGAGTAGACCGCAGCCGGCGGCAGCAATGCCGCGCAGCATGCCTTGCGCGAGGGGTTGGCTACCGTATCGGTCGTAGATCAGCGCCAGCAGCAGAACAACAACCAGCGGCCCTGCAAGCAGGCCGAACGGCGCGACGATGGCACCGAGTAAGCCCTGATAGCGCTTGCCAACAACCACTGCCAAGTTGATCACGTTAGGACCGGGCAGGAACTGGCATAGACCGAGCTGGGCATTGAACTCCTCGCCCGTCATCCAGTGGCGCTCATCAACCAACATGCGCCGGGCGAAAGGAAGAACACCGCCGAATCCGGATAAACCGACCGAAGAAAAACCCAAAAAAAGCGCCCGGAGATCCGGGCGGCTTCTGGATTCGGAAGAGATGTCGCTCAAGAGCCTAGCTTTCCAGCCGGAATTCAGCCGACTTGGCATGCGCCGGCAAACCTTCGCCATGCGCCAGCGTCGAGGCGATGCGACCGAGGGTCTGCGCTCCATCCTTGGAGACCTTGATCAGGCTGGTCCGCTTCTGGAAATCGTAGACGCCGAGCGGCGATGAGAAACGGGCAGAGCCGGAAGTCGGCAACACGTGGTTCGGCCCGGCACAGTAGTCGCCAAGCGATTCCGAAGTATAGTGGCCGATGAAAATAGCGCCAGCGTGGTGAATCTTGCTTACCCATGGATCAGGGTCAGACAGCGAGAGTTCCAGATGTTCCGGCGCGACGCGATTGGCGATGGCGACCGCCTCCGCCATGTCGCGCACCAGAATGAAGGCTCCTCGCTTGGTCAGCGAGGTTTCGATCACGGCGCGGCGCGGCATAGTTGGCAGCAGTTTTTCAATGCTGGCCTGCACCTGCTCGATGAAAGCGGCATCGGTGCAAATCAGGATGGACTGAGCCAGTTCGTCGTGCTCGGCCTGAGAGAAGAGGTCCATAGCCACCCAATCCGGGTTGCCGGAGCCATCCGAAACGACCAGGATTTCCGACGGGCCGGCAACCATGTCGATACCGACAATGCCGAATACCCGGCGCTTGGCGGTCGCAACATAGGCGTTGCCCGGACCGACGATCTTGTCTACCTGCGGTACGGTCTGCGTACCGTAGGCCAGGGCGCCAACAGCCTGGGCGCCCCCCATGGTGAACACCCGGTCGACACCGGCCAGACAGGCCGCCGCCAGCACCAGCTGGTTATGCTCGCCGTCCGGTGTCGGAACGACCATGATCAGTTCCTTGACACCGGCCACCTTGGCCGGAATCGCGTTCATCAGTACTGATGATGGGTAGGCCGCCTTGCCGCCCGGCACGTAGAGGCCGACGCGGTCGAGCGGGGTGATCATCTGGCCGAGCATGGTGCCATCTGCTTCAGTGTAGGACCAGCCTTCCATCTTTTGCCGCTCGTGGTAAGACTTGACGCGTGCAGCCGCAGCTTCGAGGGCGGTGCGGCGGTCAGCCGGCAGTCCGTCTAGGGCCTTCCGCATTTCGGCCTTGGACAATTCCAGATCGGCCATCGATGCGGCCGTCAGGCGATCAAACTTGTTGGTGTAGTCGACAACGGCGGCATCGCCACGCACCTTCACATCGGCCAAAATGCCTGCGACCGTGCATTCGATGCCTTCATCTGCCGCCGCCTCGAAGGCGAGCAGCGCATCCATGTTTGCCTTGAAATCGGCGTCGACCGTAGACAGGCGCTTGATGGCGATCATAGGGCTTACTTCTCCACCGCCTGGGCAAAGGCGTCGATAATCGGTTGTAGGGTTTCGCGCTTGACCTTCAGCGAGGCCTGATTGACGACGAGGCGCGACGAAATGTCCATAATGTGCTCGCAGGCGACCAGCTTGTTGGCCTTCAGCGTGCCGCCGGTCGACACCAGATCGACTATGGCATCGGCCAAGCCAGCTAGCGGCGCCAACTCCATCGAGCCGTAAAGCTTGATCAAATCGATATGAACACCCTTGGCGGCGAAATGTTCCCGCGCCGTCTTAGTGTATTTCGACGCAACCTTGAGGCGGGCACCTTGGCGAACGGCGTTGTCGTAATCGAAGCCTTCCGGAATGGCGACCATCATCCGGCACTTGGCGATCTTCAGGTCGAGCGGCGCGTAGAGGCCCTCGCCGCCGTGCTCGATCAGCACATCCTTGCCGGCCACGCCGATGTCGGCGGCACCGTACTGGACATAGGTCGGCACATCGGTGGCGCGGACGATGACCACCCGCACGTTCGGCTGATTGGTGTCGATGATCAGCTTGCGGGAGGTTTCCGGGTTCTCAGTCGGCACGATCCCTGCGGCGGCCAGCAGCGGCAGGGTTTCGTCGAAAATGCGGCCCTTGGACAGGGCGATGGTGATGGTCGTCACGGGCAGGCTTACTAAAAAGGCGAAAGTACCATTTTAGCAGAGCCCCTTACAGATACCCGAGGTGACGCGGCAACCAGAGGGCCAGATCAGGCACAAAAGTGACGAGGAACATCGTTCCGGCCATCGCTGCGACCATCCACAACACCCACGGAACGGTCGATTCCATCGGGACGCCGGCCATCCGGCAGGTCACCATCAGGTTCACGCCGAGGGGTGGGTGGAACTGGCCGAGCGCCATGTTCATCGTGATGATGACGCCGAACCACACCAGATCCCAGTTGAAGTGCATGGCGATGGGCACCAGCAGCGGCAGGAAGATGAAGTAGATCGAGATGGCGTCGAGGAACATGCCGGCAATCAGCAGCAGCAATTGGATGCTGAGCAGCATCGGGATTTCCGACAGCCCGGTGCCGAGCAAGGCCGCCGCCAGATGGTCGAAGGTGCCCAGCGTATTGCTCGCCCAGGCAAAAACGCTGGCTAGGGCAACCACCGTCAGGATCACCGAGGAAATCTCGGCCGACTCGACGAGAACGTTGTAAATGTCTTTCCAGCTCAGGGTGCGGTAGATGACTGTACCAACCAGCACTCCGTAGAACACCGCGACGACTGCCGCCTCGGTCGGCGTGAATAGGCCGCTGCGCATGCCGCCGAGAATGATAACCGGCGCCGCCAGGCCCCAGCCGGCCTCCTTCAGACTCTGCCAGAACGGCGGGCGCTCTTCCTGCACATCGGCCTCGAAGCCGTGCTTGACCGACAGCCACCAGGCGACCAGGATCAAGGTCAGCCCGGATAGGATGCCGGGGATCATGCCGGCGGCGAACAGCGCCGGCACCGAGGCCTGCGGCACAAGCAGGCTGTAGATGACGAAGGCGATCGACGGCGGGATCAGGATATCAGTCGATCCGGCGGCAGCAATGACGCCAGCCGTAAAGGAGCGCGGATAACCAGCCTTGAGCATGGACGGCAGCATCACCGCACCGACCGCCGCGGAGTCGGCTGGCCCGGAACCCGAAATACCACCGAGTATCATCGCCACCAGAATGGCGACGATGGCTAGGCTACCCCGGCGCTGGCCCACCAGCGCCGACGCAAAACGCACAATAGTCGCCGCCACGCCGGCCTTTTCGAAGATCAGTCCGGCAATCACGAAAACCGGGATGGCCATTAGCGGATATTTGGCAATCCCGGTATAGACGTTGGTCGGCAGCGACAACATGCCGAAATCGGCAATCGCCACCACAGCCACACCGGCGAGCCCCATGGCCACGGCCAGCGGCACACCGGAGAGCATCAGGACGATGAAGATCGCGAACAGTATCCAGTCCATCATTTGCCCCCCCGCCAGAGCACGGCCAGCAGGCGTAGCACGATGAGAATGGAAAGCACCGGCAGCCAGACGGTGTACCACCATTGCGGCACCCCGAGCGACGGCGACGTCACTTCGAAACTGTAGTCATCCCACGCCATCAGCACACCGTACCAGGCGAGCAGGCCGAACATGATCAGCGAGCAGAAGGCGGCAAAACGGCGCACCGCAGCCTGCCATTTCGGCTTGCGGTCGACGAAAAAAGTGATGGCGATATGATGGTTGCTGGCAAAGGCATGCGACGTCCCAACCAGCGTCATCACCACCAGCAAAGCCACCGAAATTTCCTCGGTGAAAGCGAAGGAAATATCGGTGAAATAACGGACCAGGACGTTGGCCATCGTGAGCAGGCACAGCAGCCCCATCGAGGCGGCCATCAGAAAACGCTCAACCGCGCCGAGCGTCAACTTGCCGCCCGGGGCGGTCGTGTCGGATTCAGACATGGATCACTTCAGAAAAAAAGCCGCACCAAGCACAGCCGGTGCAGCGGACAGGGACTAGGGCAGGCTTACCGCTTGGCGATGGCCGCTTCGGCCTTCTTGACCAGATCGGCACCGATGGTCTTCGCCCATTTGTCGTACACCGGGCGGGTCGCCTGAACGAAGGCATCGCGCTGGGCAGCAGTCGGCAGGGTGACGGTCACGCCGGCCGCCTCGATCTGCTTGAGCACGGCATTGTCGTTGCCGGCAATGCCCTTGCGCGCCTTCTCGACGTTCTCGCGACCAGCCTGTAGCGCAGCTTGGCGCACCGCCTCGCGATCGGCTGGCGTCCAGCTGTTCCAGACCTGCTTATTCACCACGAAAATCAACGGGTCAGCGACGTAATGCCACAGGGTCAAGTATTTCTGGCCGACCGTCGGCAACTTGGCGGCAACGAATACCGACAGCGGATTTTCCTGGCCATCAACCGCACCAGAGGCCAGCGCGGGCTGCGCATCAGCCCAGCTCATCTGGGTCGGATTGGCGCCCAGCGCCGAGAAGGTCTCGTTATACAACGGCGAGCCGACGACGCGGAATTTCATACCTTTCATGTCGGCCGGCGACGCAATCGGGCGCTTGGAGTTGGACATTTCGCGGAAACCGTTCTCGCCCCAGGCCAGCGGAATCACGTCGCCGCGCTTTTCCAGCACAGCAAACAAATCCTTGCCGACCTCGCCCTGGGTTAGCGCGTCGATCGCCTTGTAATCGGGCATCAAGAAAGGAAGCGAAAAGAGGTTAAGCTCCCTGATCTGCGGTGACCAGTTGATGGTCGAGCCAATGGACATGTCGATCACACCCTGGCGAATGGCGGTAAATTCACGCGTCTGCTCGCCGCCGACCAGCGAATTGCCGGAATAGAGCTTGATGTTGATGCGCCCCTGCGTCTTTTCCTTGACCAACTCGATCCAACGCTCCCCTGCCTGCCCCCAGGTGAAGGCAGTCCCCAGCGTGGTGGATAGCCGGTATTCAGCACGATAGGTTTGAGCCTGGGCAGTGACGGCGCCGAACATGGCAGCGGCCACGACAGCGGTAAAGAAGGTTGTACGCAACATCGATCTCTCCTCGTTCTTATAGGTAAGGAAAAGGGCCGATTATGGGCGCTGCCCATGCCATGCGCAACCGGGCGTAAACGCAAAAAAGCCCGGCAAGCCGGGCTTTTCACGATCAAGGCAACGACTTAGTCGGCCTTGTTGATGTTCGCGGCTTGCTTGCCCTTCGGGCCGGTAACGATGTCGAAGGTGACCTTTTGGTTTTCGACCAGAGTCTTGAAACCGTTGCCTTGAATTGCAGAGAAGTGTGCGAAGAGGTCTTCACCGCCGCCGTCCGGAGAGATGAAACCAAAACCCTTAGCGTCGTTGAACCACTTGACGGTACCAGTTGCCATTTGTAGCTTCCTTGGAAAAGATTGAAAAAATTACGAGAGCCAAGACCGAGGAGCTGACAAACCGATTACGGTGCAGGAACAACACACTGCCTGGAAATCCCGAAGTTCGGAGTATGGAGCAGCATTTCGAATACGCCAAGCATTTTTTTCGCTTTCCGTTGACACCATGCCCGGAAGTCGAAATTTCAGCGACGAAACAACAGCCGATGCGCTCCGGAAATCAATGCACCCGCTTAACTGACGCTCCCAGCTTGGCGAGCTTCTCCTCGATCCGCTCGTAGCCGCGATCGAGGTGATAGATGCGGTCGATCAGCGTCTCGCCTTCGGCCACCAGGCCGGCAATGACCAGCGACGCCGAGGCGCGCAGATCGGTCGCCATCACGGTCGCCCCTTCCAGCCGTTCGACACCACGCACGATGGCGTTGTTGCCTTCGATCTGGATATTGGCGCCGAGGCGCATCAACTCGTTGACGTGCATGAAGCGGTTTTCGAAGATGGTTTCACGGATGGTCGCCACCCCGTCGGCAATGCAGTTGATGGCCATGAACTGGGCCTGCATGTCGGTCGGGAAG
>JAGWUW010000639.1 GCA_028868235.1 Betaproteobacteria bacterium
ATCGAGGCACTGAGCGCTCTTCAATCATCGGGCTATGCATCGCCTTTCCTGCTTTCTCAAGCAGAGGCTTATGGCGCGCTCCTACGCGCACTGTCGCTACATGCGCCAGGCGATCTCAATCGCCGCGACCTTTGGGAGCCCGTCCTTAGCATCGGTGTGATCCCCGTTGCGGGAAGTGCTCCCTCCGCGATCGTCGCTCCATGGCAGCCTCTTCGCCTCGCGGCGGGCGCGATCAAGATGCGCGCGGTCGCAGGGCTCGCAGACTACCTCCTCTCCGATGTGGACGTGAACTTTGGCGACTCACGCCTGTTCTTTTCTGACCTGCGCGACGAGTTGACCCATCCGCTCTATCCGGAAATCGCAATCGGCTATGACGGGAGCGAAGCCGTTCTTCTCACCGAAACGGGCACGGTGAACGATTACAGCTTGTTGGAACGCCCGGTTCGCGACCCTTCCGAAGCGACGACAGACGTCGATCCCGCAGAGGCTGCTCGCCAAATCCGCAGCCTGTTGGAGCGCTATCTGGAGCTTCAGCCGCATGAGCGCTCGAATCTCAGCATTATGCTCTTCAACTGCGATGCTGCCGGTTTGCCTTTGGCTACGGTAAATGCCCTGAGTTCGGTGCAGGACCAGGAAGAGGTTCATTGCAACGTCCTCGTCCGTCATCGGGATCGTTCGCGTCTCTCCCATGTCTATGGTGAGTTGCTCGATCGCTCCGAAGGTGACTCGGACGCCATCGTTGTGAGCGAGACCTCTCGCAATTTCATGTCGAAGCTGCGCATTGGAGTGATGCTTGACAGCGGTGCCGCCCGGCCCAGCGATGCGGCCCGAGAAATCGACATCGCCTTCCTTCATGATGTGGTGTCTCGGCAGGCGCGCGAACAGTGGTTCCCGGTGCCTGCCGGAGCCGCGAACCCTTCGCTTCTCGAGCATGTCCCGGCTCGTTGGTCCTACCGGCGCGTCACGGCCGAAGATGAACTTAAGGCCACGGTCTACTTGACCTGTCCGCGCCAGCCCGATGCTGGTTGGGCCTACGTCGATGCGGTTGCGAACGTCATCCGCCGGCAAGCGCACGGGGCCAAGGAGCACTATCTGCCGGCACGGCAGATATCCTTCCAGGATTCCGGCCTTAAGGCCATGTTCGACGAAGTCCACGATCTCGCGGAGTGGGTCGCTACCTATGATGACCTGTTAGACAAACGGCAGCTCGCTGCGCAGGGCATCAATGTAATTCGCTATCGCCGACAGCGGACGCACGGCCGCAATATTGTGGTCTCGTCGACATCTGAACTGCGGATTCTCAATGTCCTTGTTCGCCGCCGATTGTCGGAGCTCTCACTCGGGCTCGATGAGGAGCGCCTATCGAAGCTTGCCAAACGTCTGATCGATGATGCCAATGCCATTTCCGGCGATATCGTTCTTCGCGCCGCGAAGCGGGGGGTTTCTGCCGGGGAACTGATCGGTCTCGTCCTTAGCAGGGCACTGGTGGCAGAGGAGCTCGGTGATCATGCTGCCGTCGCGTGGTTCCTGC
>JAGWUW010000106.1 GCA_028868235.1 Betaproteobacteria bacterium
TGGCCGTCTTCTTCCTGTTCTCTTTCTACAACCCGGTGAACATCGTTCTCGACAAGTTCTTCTGGTGGTGGACGGTGCACCTCTGGGTGGAAGGCGTATGGGAACTGATCCTCGGCTCCTTCCTGGCCTTCGTGCTGATCAAGACGACCGGTGTTGACCGTGAAGTGATCGAAAAGTGGCTGTACGTCATCGTCACCCTGACGCTGATCACCGGCATCATCGGTACGGGTCACCACTACTTCTGGATCGGTACGCCGGAATACTGGCAGTGGTGGGGTTCCATCTTCTCCGCTCTGGAACCGATCCCGTTCTTCGCCATGACCGTCTTCGCCTTCAACATGGTGAACCGTCGTCGTCGCGAACACCCGAACAAGGCCGCTGTCCTGTGGGCCCTGGGTACCGGTGTGATGGCTTTCCTGGGCGCTGGCGTGTGGGGTTTCCTGCACACCCTGGCTCCGGTCAACTACTACACCCACGGCACGCAGATCACCGCCGCTCACGGCCACATGGCTTTCTATGGCGCCTACGTCATGGTCAACCTGATGATGATCTCCTACGCCATGCCCATCCTGCGCGGCCGTGCTGCCAACAGCAACAAGTCGCAAGTGCTGGAAATGTGGGCCTTCTGGCTGATGACGGTCGCCATCGTGTTCATCACGCTGTTCCTGACCGCCGCCGGCATCCTGCAAGTCTGGCTGCAACGCGTTTCCGATGCTCCGCTGCCGTTCATGGTGGCCCAGGACAAGATCGCGCTGTTCTACTGGATGCGCGAATGGGCTGGTGTTGCCTTCCTCGTCGGCCTCGTGGTCTACATCACCAGCTTCTTTGTTGGTGGTGACGAGAAGGAAGCTGCATAAGGTGTAATTCCTCCAAGTAGCAGTTCAGGCGCGGTTCTTCGAACCGCGCCTTTTTTATTTGGGGCAGATCAAGGTTTGTCCATGCCGCCACCGCTACGATGACAAACATGACTGATGCACCTGCCCCCTACTCCGCTGAAACCGCTTCCGCCCGTCGCCTGCCCGGCGACTTGGCCATCTGGTTCTTCATTTTGGCCGAGATGCTGGCCTTTGCCGTATTCTTTGCTGCCTATGCTTTCGCCCGTGCCAGCCACGTAGAGGAGTTCAACCTCTATCAGCAAACGCTGGACCGCAACCTCGGCGGACTGAATACCCTGCTACTCATCACCGGCTCATGGTTCGTCGTGCGGGCCGTACAGGCTGCCCACAAAGACAACCAGCAAGCCATTGCCCTGAACATCCTGATCGGCTGGCTATGCGGCGGCGGTTTCCTGATCGTCAAGGTGATCGAATACTCCGCCAAATTCGGTGCTGGCATCTCGATGTCGACCAATACCTTCTACATGTTCTACATCTCACTGACCTTCTTCCACTTCATGCACGTCATCCTCGGCATGGTCATCCTGACCGTACTCTGGGTACAGGCCCGCAAGGGTGTCTACGGTAGACATGATGCGCATGGTTTGGAGAGTGGCGCCGCTTACTGGCACATGGTCGATCTGCTGTGGATCGTTCTCTTTCCGCTTGTTTACGTGATGCGCTGACTATGGATTTCCTCAAAAACCCCGCCCATCGCGCCTGGCTCGTCCTTATCGTTGCCACCAGCATCACTTGGTATCTCGGCGAAGTCGGCGCCGCAGGTACTGCGTCCATCGTTGCCATGTTGCTCATCGCCTTCGTCAAGGGCCGCCTAGTCATCCTAGACTTCATGGAACTGCGCGAAGCTCCGAAGATGTGGCGTATCCTGCTCGAAGGCTGGCTTATACTGGTTTCCAGCCTGATTTTGCTCGCTTACTGGATTTCCCTGAAATGACCGACCTGCCCTTTTACGAACCATCCGGCAACGAAATATCCCTGTTCGAACACGCTTTCAACCAGCGCCTGCCGCTGTTGATCAAGGGCCCGACGGGTTGCGGCAAGACGCGCTTCGTTGCCCATATGGCCGCACGCCTGAAACTACCGCTGTACACCGTGGCCTGCCATGACGACCTGACTGCCGCCGACCTCGTCGGCCGCCACCTGATTTCTGACAAGGGTACTTACTGGAACGATGGCCCACTGACCCGCGCCGTACGCGAAGGCGGCATCTGCTATCTCGATGAGGTTGTCGAGGCGCGCAAGGACACCACCGTCGTCCTTCACCCGCTGGCCGACGATCGACGTATCCTGCCAATCGACCGTACGGGCGAAACGCTGGAAGCACCGCCTAACTTCATGCTGGTCGTCTCCTACAACCCCGGCTACCAGAACCTGCTCAAGGGACTGAAGCCCTCGACCCGCCAGCGTTTTGTGTCGATGAGCTTCGATTTCCCGAGCACCGAGCGCGAAACCTCGATCCTGATTGGCGAAACCGGTTGCGACGCCGATCTGGCGAAGCGTCTGGTTGGCATCGCCCGGTCTTTCCGCGCCCTGAAGGACCGCGATTTGGAAGAGGTCGCCAGTACCCGCCTGCTGGTCTATGCCGCGACCCTGATCAAATCGGGGTTCGATGTCTCCGCCGCCTGCCGTGCCGCTCTGGTCGAAACGCTGACTGACGAACCGGAAACGGTCGAGGCGCTGATGGAAATCGTCAATGCCACGTTCGGACGCTGATACTGGCTTCGACGAAAAGATTCCCGGCCAGAACCTGGCCGTGATCGCCGAGGCCCTGTTTCTCGCCAATCTGCTCGTCGCGCCGGGTATCTGTTTTGCCATCCTGCTTTGGCTCTGGCAGCGCAACAAGAACGACGTCCCGCGACTTGCCCACCAGCACCTCAAGCAAGCCACTTACGTCAGTCTTTGGGGCGGCCTGCTGATCATTACGCTAAGCACCTTGTTTATCGCCCTTGGCGGCCTGCACTGGCAATGGACCTGGGTCGTCGTCATCCTGTACTTCACCTGTATTCATTCGACCTTGGTCCTGTTCGGCATGTTCGCGCTGGTCAAGGCCCTAGCCGGTCAGGTCTGGCGCTTTCCGTTGATCGGCCCTGCTGTCGACCGCGATCCGGCATGAAAAAACCCGCTTTGCAACGTGCCCGCTTGCTGGCACAAATGGGCTTTTTCACCCTGTTTACGGTGACGCCCATCTTCGACCTGTTTCGCTACGACCTAACGGAAAAGCATGCCTATTTCCTGACCATGCCGTGGCATCTTGGCATTGACGAGTTGATCGCCGGTACCGGAGATCCCAAAGCGGCCGCCATCAACATCATCCTTTTCCTCTTCCTGCCCGTGCTCGGTACTCTGGGGCTGATCATCGGAGTAGCCTGGAAATGGGGCCGCCTGTATTGCGGCTGGCTTTGCCCGCACTTTTCCGTGGTTGAAACCATCAATCGCCTGATGCTGTTCGCTACCGGAAAACATTCGGTCTGGGACAAAAAGCGGGTACCGCCCTGGCAACCCGACAGTACGCCGATGCCGCGAGACTGGCGCTACTGGTTCGCCGTCGTCCCTGCAGCCATCGGTTTTGCTTTTGCTTGGGCGGTCGTTGGACTGACCTACCTGATGCCACCCTTTCAGGTTTATAGCGGCCTGCTCAATTTCACCCTTCTGCGCGGCGAGGTAATTTTCCTGTGCGCTGCGACAACGGTATTGAGCCTGGAATTCCTCTTCGCCCGCCACCTGTTCTGCCGCTATGGTTGTGCCATCGGTATTTTCCAGAGCTTCGCCTGGATCGTGAACAAGAAGGCCATGGTCGTTGGCTTCGAGCGCAAGCGGCTAAGCGACTGTGCCAATTGCCTTGACGGCCACGGCAGCGCCTGCGACGCCGTCTGTCCGATGCGCCTGAAGCCTCGCAACGTCAAGCGTTGGATGTTCGCCTGTACGCAATGCGGCCAGTGTATCTCCGCCTGTACCACGACCAACCGGAACAACCCAAACGGCCAGTTACTTCGCTGGGTCAGCAACGACGCCGCCAAACGCAATGAAGCCGGTTTTTCAGCTTTATCAAACACAGACGAGGATGCCGGAGGCAAAATCTGATCCATGGAAGAATTCATCGGCAAACTCTGGCATAACTGGGTCACCAAGGCGGCCGGCGCGCACTACCCAGACGCGGCGGTCAAGCTGGCCGAAGTTGAAAAGACCGCCGGCATCCTGTTCCGTGCTTTTGGTGGTGACCCCGGCCTCAAGGTTGCAGCGGCGACGGCCGAACAGCATGGTGCCCGGCGGCGCTGGCTGCAGCGCTTGGCCAGCAGCGGCGAGAAACTCGCCCAGGCCCGGCGTGATGAGGAAACCCTGCGTCTGCCACCGGAAATTGCCGCCTTTCCTGAAAAATCCCTGAATCGCGACCTGTACCTTTGGCTATCGGCCATTGCTGCTTGCGACGACGCTGGCGATCAGCCATGGTTTGTTCGCAATCAGTTGGCCGCGCAGACGGCACTTGAACGCTATCCCGGCCTGCGGCCACGCTACGAAAGACTGGTTGAGGCACACATCGCCAACCGCATCCCGCCAACCGAATTGCAACCAGACGAGGCGGCGCAGGAGGAAGCCTTGCGTCAAGCTCTGCGCACACCGGGCAGCGTCGGTGGCCTACCGCCACTCAACACGAAAAAATCCCGCCCGCCGCAACCAGTGTTGCTTTGGCTGATTGCCTCAGAAACTCGGGCTGCTGGCCGGATTTCCGATCCGGATGAGGAACTACCGCCTGAGGGCAGTGGCAACAGCGAAGCAACTCAGGAGGCGCACAAAGCCGAGCAGGTCGAGACGCCGGACAACAAGACCCCGGTACTCGCGATGTTCCGCGCGGAGAGCCTGCCGACCTGGGCCGAGTATGTACGCGTCAATCGTGCTTTTGACGAGGATGAGGACCCAAACGCCAAGGACGCCGCCAAGGATCTCGACCAGCTATCCTTGATCCGCGATGGACAAACCGCCAAGTCGCGCGTCAAATTTGACCTCGACCTGCCCTCGGCCGCCGAAGACGATACACCCATCGGCCCAGGCATAGCACTGCCGGAGTGGGATTATCGCAAATCGCTGATGCAGGAAAAGCATTGTCTGATCCAACCGATGATCGCCCGCGATGCGGAACCCGCCTCCCTTCCGCTGGAACTGGCGGCCACTGCCAAGAAGCTGCGCGGGCAGTTTGCCGCCCTTGCTCCGCAACGGCGTTGGCTGAAGGGACAACCCGATGGCCCAGAGCTCGACGTCGATGCCTGCGTAAGAAATCATGCCGACCGCGCGTCGGGGCATACACCGGAAACAGGTGGCTATCTCGCCCAGGCGCGTTGCGAGCGCGACCTGGCCTGCCTGCTGTTAGCCGACCTTTCGATGTCGACCGATGCCCCCATTTCAGATAGCCATCGTATCGTGGACGTCATCCGCGATTCGCTGCTGCTCTTCTCCGAAGCGTTAACCGCCACCGGCGACCGCTTCGGTATCTACGGCTTCTCCTCGCTGCGCCGCCAGAATATCCGCTTCCATCTGCTCAAGGATTTCGGCAAGCGCTACGATGCCGCCGCACGGGGGCGCATCCTGGCCATCAAACCGGGCTACTACACCCGGATGGGCGCCGCCATCCGGCAGTCGGCCAATATTCTCGCCGAACAACCGGCCAGCCGCCGTCTATTGCTGATCATCACCGACGGCAAACCGAACGATCTCGACCTCTACGATTCCCGTTACGGCATCGAGGATACCCGCCTAGCGGTACATGAAGCCCGAGCCATGGGCTTGACGCCATTCTGCGTCACCATCGACCGTGAAGCCGGCGCCTATCTGCCTTACCTGTTCGGGCCGGCCGGTTTCTGCGTCATCCGCAAGCCGGAAGAATTGCCCCGCCGCCTGCCGCTCCTTTACGTGCAACTAACGGGCCATTAAGTAGTCATAAAGTGGTATTGCCAAAGAACTACCACGATGCCAACATCGGCCGTCCTCGTTCAGGCAAGATTGATCATGCATGGTAATCACCCCATCAACATCGAAGCGCTGCTGACCCACGTTCCACTATTCAATAGTCTGGCACCGGAAGAAATTTCGCGGATCGCCAGGAGTACACGTGAAATCCACGCCAGCAAGGGCGACATTCTGTTCCACAAGGGTGACCCCTGTTCCGGCTTCCATCTGCTGGTTTACGGGCAGATCAAGCTGGCCTTCACCTCGCAGCAGGGCAGCGAGAAGGTGGTCGAAATCCTGACTCAGGGCCAGAGTTTCGGCGAAGCCATCATGTTCATGGACAAGCCTTACATCGTCTTCGCCCAGGCATTAACCGACTCACTGCTGCTGCATGTATCCAAGGCAGCGGTGTATGACGAACTGGAGCGTGACCACAATCTGTGCCGCAAGATGCTGGCTGGTATGGCGATGCGCCTGCACCAGTTGATGATCGACGTCGAATCGTATTCCCTGCACTCCGGCAAGCAGCGCATCATCGGCTACCTGCTGCGCGAATTACCCGAAGCGGACCACGATGGCATCAACGTCGCGGTCACGCTACCGACCAACAAGGGCGTCATCGCTTCGCGTCTCAATCTGACGCAGGAGCACTTCTCGCGCATCCTGCACGAACTGACCGAACTCGGTCTGATCGTAGTCGAAGGGCGCAAAATCCACATCCCGAGCGTTGCCCGCCTACGCCAGCACGAAGGTTGATCAGTAGCGGACTTTTCAGCGATTTGGGGCAATTGGATAAATAAAAAGGGGCGATTTTCATCGCCCCATTTTTCTGCCGGGATATCAAGATCAGTCGGTAACCAGTTTGTTATTGGTTAGCAGGTTATGGATGATGGTTTGATCCAAGGTTTGCCCACTTGCTGCGACAACACCTGTAACGAGATCGACACCGGAAAGGACGATCGTCTGATCGACGCTGCCGGAGCCAGCGGACTTGACTGCAATGGTGGTGGAACCTCCGCTTGCTGTGAAATGCAAGTAGTCCGCCAGATTACCGGCATCGGTTCCAGTATGCAGTTCCCCCTGCAGAAGGTCGCGCAGGTCAAGCGCCGCCGTACCGGAAGTGGTGCCGAAATTCTGGATGGTATCCGTGTAGCCACGGTCCGCATAATTGAAGCGGATTACGTCGGCTCCTCCACCGCCATTTATGGTGTCGTTTCCTGCACCTCCAATCAGCAAATCAGCGCCGGTTCCTCCTGTCAGAGAATCGTTGCCCGCGCCACCCAGCAATACGTGAGAATTGGCATTGGCTGAGGCGTTCAGGGTGTCATTGCCGGCAGTTCCGACATAAGTATCCGAATTGTTCACGACGGACAGAAACTGTGTTGCCTTGTTACCAGCAGCGTCCGTTCCTGTCACGGCCATCATGAACGAACCCGTACCGTAGCCACTTAAGGCAATTTCCGATGCGCCCCAGGAAGAAATATCCAAAGAACCACCGGAGCCTACTGTTCCGGAATGGGTTCCATCGGTGACTGTCGTACCTGATACCAGACCGGAAAGGACAACCGACGAAGCATCCGAAGTCGTCAAGGAGAAATGAACTGCATGGCCATCATTGGCGATGACGGATGCTTGGTTGCCAAAAAGTTCGGTCTTGTAGATTGCTTGCGCTTGAGCAGTCGTCAAAACACCATCGTAGATGCGTACGTCGTCAAGAGCACCATTGAGGAAGCGATCTGAGGTTGATCCATCGTCCGCTGTCACACCAAAACCGAGGAACTTGTTGGGAGCGAATCCACCCGCCCACAGCGCCGTACCATTGATGGCCTGGGCGGTACCGTCCACCCACATGTACGTCTTGCCGCTAACGAAATCATGGGAAATGACGACGTTGTGCCAAGCATTGTCGTTGATGGCATTGTTGCTCATCAGACCGGCGTAGTCGCCCATGCCAAACCCGATTTTCCCCTGGTTATCAATGAACCCCCATTGGATGTCGACCGTGCCGCCATTGTTCTCCATGCCAATGACGGATGGAGAATCCCAGCCGATATTGGAGCCGACTTGCGTCGTCTTGATCCAGAAACTCAAGGATGCTGCTTTAGTAGCGGTCTGACCGGCAAGCGGGTCGGTAACAGTTGTCGGCAATGCAACCCATCCACCA
>JAGWUW010000640.1 GCA_028868235.1 Betaproteobacteria bacterium
CGTACGAAGCCGACGAGGAACCGGTGCATGTGCACTGCATCGCAAACATGCGGGTCAGCGCGGCTAACAGCGTGGCTACGGACTTAGTTGGCGTGGGGCGCATAGAGATCGTCCTCCGTCGGCGCCTTGTTTGGGACATCCGCTTGCTTGCTATCGCTGTCCGGTTTGCTGGCCGCGTCGAAGTCGGCCTGTGCAGCTTGCGCCGCTCGGGCCGCATCCTCAGCATTCCCCGGATCAGGACTTGGTTGGGCCTCTGCGGCACCAGCGTCGGTGCCGTTCTGATCGTCGTTCGGCGGGGTGGCGATCAACGGCTTGCCATTGATGGTCCGACCATCGACGAGGCTGACCGGGTCGATTTCAATTGTGAACCCGCCCGTTGCAGGGTCATCCACCGGTTGGGCGAAATTGATGGTCCAACGCGCTCGAGGCACATTCACTATCTGCTGCCCAGATGTGGCATCGCTCAGGTCAAACTGGATAGCTCCGCCGCAGACGATCTGCTGGAATGGGGGGCCTTTCGATGACGGAAATGCGCCTACGCCGCTGAACGTGACACGAGCCTCTTCCCAGGCCTTGAATACCGCTTCTAGGTCGAGCCCCATCAGGCCAGCCATTATGAGGTTGTCGCGATTGCCCTTCAGCATAAGGCTGCGCGCTTCCTTTCCGACGACATCTTGCACATCCGCGCGATCGCAGGCAGCGGCCGCGCCATCGCTGAAGCCCGAACCTGACGGAGCGCACGCTGCCAGGAGAAGCGGCATGACAGCCGCAGCTAAATACTTTGCCATGATATGATCCTTGCCAAGGGAAACAGGGGGGCGAACCGAGTGAACGCGTCGCCTCACAGCACACAGGAATGATATTGAATGCCGCCGATCTCCACGATCCCAGGTGCGATCTGCGTTACGGTCATAGTCCTATTCGGAACCTTCAGGCTCTTGGCCTGCGGACTCTTGTCGCGCAGCAGGTTGCGGGCCAACAGGGTACCGCGCGTCCGGTCGAACCAGAACGCCCCGACATCCATGCTGTGGTCATCGGCGAAGGCAAAGAAGTCGTAGATCGGGATACCGTTCGTGGCCCCCAAGCCCATGCCCCCAAAGTGGAACATCCGCTTGCCGGTGGTCGAGCTGCAGAATTGGCCTGGATGACCATCGCCGTCGGTCAATCCGAAGCCCTCGGCGCCAGCTTGCCCGGTGACAAACTCGGCCCATTGGCTCAGCATCTGATCGGCCGAAGTGGCTGATGGGTCTTGAGCCGAGGCGTTTGCTAGTTCTGCCCCGTCGGCGGAAGGATCGGCTGGCGTTACCACTACGTTCTCACTTGGGCCCGTGAGCATGGTCAGCAGCAGCAGTAGGATCACGCCGATCAGGACAAATGTGCCAGCGCGTCCCAAGGCTTTCCGAAAGCTACCGCTGTCGGAATTCGGAGGCGCCTCTGCTAGATGTGACGCACGCGCATTGCCCGTCCCTTCGCCGGATGCTCGGACGTCGGCGTCGATGATGTACGATTGCTCTGGCGCGGCATC
>JAGWUW010000107.1 GCA_028868235.1 Betaproteobacteria bacterium
GCGCGACAACCAGGACACGGCCGCCGGGCGGGGTATAGCGCAGGGCATTCGACACCAGGTTGGCAATCATGCGTTCCAGCATGACGGGATCGGTATCGACCCACAGCTTGCTCGGTCGGAAGCGCAAGCTCATGTTGCGGTCGGCGGCGGCGCGGCGAAACGAATCGGCCAGACGCTGGAATATCGGTTGTATCGGCGAGGGACGTGAATCGGGTTTGATGCCGGCTACGTCGAGGCGCGAGATGTCGAGCAGCGAATCAAGCAACTCACCGAGCAGCGTGGTCGAGGCGGCGATCTGTTCGGCCAGGCGGGGTAGCTCCTGCTGGGTGCCGCTGCGGACCTGGCGTTGCAGGTCGGCCGCGAACAGCGACAGGGCATGAAGCGGTTGACGCAAGTCGTGACTGGCGGCTGCCAGGAAACGGCTTTTTGCGGTGTTGGCCCGTTCGGCTTCGTCCTTCTGACCGGCAAGTTCGAGAGTCGCCTCCTGAACGCGTTCTTCCAGATGATTGTGGCTAGCGGCCAGTTCCATAGTCATGTTCGCCATTTCCCGCACCTGCCGGCGGACCAGTGCCGAGCTGACGAGCAGCACGATGGTGACAAGCAGAGCGAGGGTACCCAGCTCGAACAAGCGATTACGCCAGTTGGCGAGTAGCGTGTTCTCCGGAATTGCACTCAGGATGCGCAGATCAGGAAAACCGGGAACGGCCGAGATGGAGATAAGCAGTCCATTGTGCTTGCTGAGACCGGGGGCGTCGACGTGACCATTCAGCTTCCCGGCGAACAGCGCGGCTTCTGCCTTGGCGCCGAGAATAGGCGATTGACGGCTCAGATCGGCAGGTCGGCAGGAGGCGGCAATTTCGCCCTTGGCATTGATAAGAACCGATTCGAAGTCGTCTGACAGGCGGTTTGACCAGCAGAAATCCTGCAGATAGGCGGGTTCGATGGCACTGAAGACGGCACCGGTGAATTGCCCGTTGTCGCCGGTGATGCGGCGGGCAATGCCGTAGGTATAGCGATTGGAGTTGCGGCCGATATAGGGCCCAAAGGTTGCTCCTTCGGCGCCACTTTCCAGGGCAGTGAAATAGGGCCGGTCGCGTACGTTGATCTGGGGTGCCGGGAAGTAGGTAGAAATGAAACGCTGATTGCCTTGGGCATCGAAGATAATCAGGTCCCGTAATTGCGGCATGGCGCGCGAATGGCGCTGGGCGATATATTCCCAGCCCTTGCTGGCATCCCAGTTAACCCAGTCGTGTCGGCTGTGCGATAGGTCGGTCGCTGTTTCGCGCAGCAGCACGTCTACAGCTTCGAAGGTCCGCGCCGTGTGTTCAGCCATCATCAACCCGAAATGCTGTAGCCGGCGCTCGCCCGATTCCAGGTCGCGATGGCGGGCGACAACGAGGTCGGCGAGGAAGACCGATAGCACGATCAGCGTGCCAACCAGCGAAATGGTCAGGGCGAGCGTTTCGGGTTTGCGGCTGGTCATGCCCGGTTACAACGAATAGCAGTAGAGCGGACGGGATGGCGTGCAGTCGACCTCGATGACGCGCGCCGGGGTCACCCCCGGTACCGGAAAGGAGTTGCTGATGAACAGGCTGCCCGGTTGCATCTCGGCCTGCACCTTGGCCCACAAGCGAGGCATCGGTGCCGGCGATAGGAAGGCATAGACCACATCGTAGTCGCCAAGGTCGGCCTGCCACAGGTCGTCCCAGCGCCAGCAGATGTTCGGGCGGCCAACACTGAACAGGCGGCCGAGCAGCCAGGTCAGCGGGGCATTTTCATAACCGGTGAAGTGGCTGTCGGGAAGCGTATCGGCGAGCGGCACGGTGGTGCTGCCGACGCCGGCGCCGAGATCGAGAAAATGGCTGTCACCACGTTCGGCGAGGAGCTCGGCGAGCGCCTGCACGGTCTGTTTGTTGGATAGATAGAGTGGCACTTGTCCGGTCAGGGCACCGCGGTAGACGAGCAGCAACAGGATGGCGGTGAGTAGGAACCAGCCGGGGTCGATGGCCAGCGACTGGGTGAACCAGGCGAGCGGCATGAAACCGGCGTGGATGAGACGCCACCACCAAGGCTGGCGCGACAAAATGGCCAAGAGCAGGGCGGTGCCGCCGATGGCGAGGCTGGTTTCCCGCCACGGCATGGCTTCGCCGTGCAGGCCGAAGTAGGGCCAAGCTAGGGAGAGGACAAAGATAACAGCGGCGCTTTGCAGCGCCAGCTGTCGAATCGGGGGAGATGACATCCCGCGATTTTATGCCATCAAGGCCTTTCTCGCTTTTTCTCTGCGCACGCCAGCCAGCCGGGCGGCTGCTTCGCGTACCGGACCGAAGCCGCGGACTTCGGACGGCCAGCCGGCCAAGGTTAGGGCTTCCGTCGATGTTCCCGATTGGGCCAGGATCAGATCGAGGTCGGCTTCGTAGTCGGCGAGTAGTTGGCGATCAACGGCCCGGTCTGCACTAAAACGGAAGGGATCGAGCCAACCGCCGCGTAGCCGACGGGTCTTGGCTAGCAGCTTCATGACCGGCAGCATCCAGGCGCCGAAACGGATTTTTTTCGGCCGTCCGTCAGGGCCGGGCTTGCTTAGCAGAGGCGGGGCCAGATGGAAGCTGAGTTGCAAGTCGCCGGAAAACTGTTCTCCGAGGTGCTTAATAAAGTCGTTTTCGGTATAGAGGCGAGCGACTTCGTATTCGTCCTTGGGCGCCAGTAGGCGAGCGTACTGGGTAGCAACGGCGTGGGCGAGAGTTTCGTCGCCAAGCGCCCGGATGGTGTCCACCCGTTGCCGATAGCGCGCCGCCAAGTGAGCATCCTGGTAGGCAGTGAGGTGGCTGGCGCGATGCTCAATCAGTTCAGTCAGCGACATTTCCGGTGCCGGCTGTCCCCCCAGCGGACCGGCGAGAGCGGCCACCTTGTCCGGGAACAGGGCGGCACGGCGACCCCAAGCGAAAGCCTGCCGATTGGCGTCGACGGTCATGCCATTCAATTCGATGGCCTTATCCAGTGCGGCAGCCGATACCGGAACCAAACCTTTCTGCCAAGCGTAACCGAGCAGGAGCATATTGGCATAGAGGGCATCGCCCATCAGCTTGCTGGCCAGATGCTGGGCATCGATGAAACGGATGCGTTCGCTACCGAGCGTATCGACCAGTTGCCGCTGCAGGCCGGCGAGCGGGAAGTGCCAGTCACGATGGCGCGTGAAGTCGGCGGTCGGTGTGTCGGTACAGCTGACGACCGCCTGGGTGCGTCCTTCGATCATCTTGGACAGCGCTTCTGTGCTGGCGCTGACCACCAGATCGCCGCCGAGGACGGCGTGGGCTTCGCCGGTGGCGATGCGGGCGGCATGGATATCCTCAGGCCGGTCGGCAATGCGCAGATGCGAGAAAACGGCGCCATATTTCTGCGCCAGCCCGGTCATGTCCAGGGTCGAGATGCCCTTGCCGTCAAGGTGGGCGGCCATGCCGACCAGTGCGCCGAGAGTGATGACACCCATGCCGCCGACACCGGTGATCAGCAGGTTGTAGGGCTGAGTTGTGACCGGCAATTGTGGTGCCGGCAGGATGGGCCAGTCGGTGCTATCGACGGTGCTGCCGCGTCGCGGCTTGCCACCTTCGATGGAAACGAAGCTCGGGCAGAAGCCGTTAACGCATGAGAAGTCCTGGTTGCAGGCCGACTGATCGATCTGACGCTTGGTACCGAAGGGGGTGTCGACCGGGACAACCGACAGGCAGTTGGATTGCACCGAGCAATCGCCGCAGCCTTCGCACACCGCTTCGTTGATGACGACGCGCCGGGTGGTGGGCGGCATCTTGCCGCGCTTGCGCCGGCGGCGGGCCTCTGTTGCGCAAACCTGGTCGTAGATGAGTACCGAGACACCGGAGTATTCGCGCAACTCGCGTTGCACCAGGTCGAGTTCGTCTCGGTGGCGGACCGGTACGTTGGGGGCCAGATCGACGATATCGGCATACTTGGCCGGATCGTTGGTGACGATGACCATCTTCTCGACCCCCTCTGCTTCCAGCTGGCGGGTGATGCGGGCCACGCTGAGCACGCCATCGAAGGGTTGGCCGCCGGTCATCGCCACGGCATCGTTGTAGAGGATCTTGTAGGTGATCGGCACCTTGGCGGCCAGCGCCTGGCGGATGGCGAGCAGGCCGGAGTGGAAGTAGGTGCCATCGCCGAGGTTGGCGAAAATGTGCTTTTCGGAAGTGAAGGCCGCCTGGCCGACCCAGGGCACACCTTCGCCGCCCATGTGGGTGTAGGTGGCGGTCTGCCGGTCCATCCAGGTCACCATGTAGTGGCAGCCGATGCCGGCCACGGCGCGCGAACCTTCCGGTACCTTGGTCGAGGTATTGTGCGGGCAGCCGGAGCAGAAATGTGGCTTGCGTTCGGCCAGTACCATCGGCGTCTGCGCGGCTTTTTGTTTGGCGGCAATGACTTTAAGGCGGGCCTCAATGGTCGGCGACGTGAAAAATCGGTCAATGCGCTCGGCGATGACGCGAGCGATGGTCGCTACTGGCAACTCGCTGGTGGCCGGCAGCAGCCAGTTGCCTTCTGACCACTCGCCGATTTCGTCGAATTTTCCGATGACGCGTGGGCGGACATCTTCGCGCCAGTTATAGAGTTCCTCCTTGAGCTGGTATTCGAGCAGCTGGCGCTTTTCCTCGACGACGAGGATTTCTTCCAGACCCTCAGCGAAGTGGCGGACGCCCTCCGGTTCCAGCGGCCAGACCATGCCGACCTTGTACAGCCGGATGCCGATTTCGGCGGCTAGTTTGTCGTCGATGCCAAGTTCGTCGAGCGCCTGACGCACGTCGAGGTAGCTTTTGCCGGCAGTCAGAATGCCGAGGCGCGGGGTGGGGGAGTCAATGATCACCCGGTTGAGCTTGTTGGCTCGGCAATAGGCGAGGGCTGCGTAGAGCTTGTGGTTAAGTAGGCGGGCTTCCTGCTGCAGTGGCGGGTCGGGCCAGCGGATGTTGAGACCCTCCGGAGGCAGGGTGAAATCGGTTGGGTAAACGATGTTGATGTTGTTTGGGTCGATATTGACCGAGGCCGAGGTCTCGACGGTGTCGGCCAGTGCCTTGAAGGCGACCCAGCACCCGGAATAGCGGCTCATCGCCCAGCCGTGTAGACCATAATCGAGGTATTCCTGCACGTTGGCCGGGTAGAGCACCGGCATCATCACTGCCTTGAACACGTGCTCGGTCTGGTGTGGCAGGGTGGACGACTTGGCGGCATGGTCGTCGCCGGCAATGACCAGGACACCCCCATGCTTGGCTGTGCCAGCGGCGTTGGCGTGACGGAAGACGTCACCGCAGCGATCAACGCCTGGCCCCTTGCCATACCACATGCCGAAGACGCCATCGTAGAGGGCGCCGGGGAACAGACCGACCTGCTGACTGCCCCACACGGCAGTCGCTGCCAGGTCCTCGTTGATCCCCGGCTGGAAAGTGATGTGGTGCTCGGCAAGGTGGGCTTGTGCCTTCCACAGGCCAAGATCGAGGTTGCCGAGCGGGCTGCCCCGATAGCCGGAAACGAAGCCGGCCGTATTCAGGCCGGTAGCCAGATCGCGTTCCCGTTGCAGCATGGGTAGGCGGATCAGTGCCTGAGTGCCGGTTAGGAAGACGCGGCCGGAACTACGGGTGTATTTGTCGTCCAGCGTCGCGGCGAGCGCGGCTGGCAGAGCGAGGTTGCTCATCGTTTGTCTCCGTTTTGTTCGCCTTGTGAGCGAGGTTTGGTCGCTGCGTCGCCGGGGATGGTGGCGACACAGAGCTTGGAGATTTGAGTCTGGCCGAAGGCGAACGTTCCGGAAAATCGGGGTTAACCCGCAGGCCGTCCGGTTACGTCAGGAATCGGGTCGCCTGGTCGAGGTCGGTGTGTGTGTGCCCTTCATAAAGCGCCGTGACGAACTTGCGCCAGACGAGGTCTGGTTCACCGATACGAAAACCGCAGTAGTGCTGGTTGTTCATGTCGGTTTCCTGGACGGCCTGGACAGTCAATCGGGAGACTTCGTTGAAGCCGAGTTGCACCGTGGCGTTGAGCCAGACGTTGGCTGGAATTTGCTGCGCGACACGGGCGCGAAAACCGTAGCGCGACACTTCGTTGACCTCGACCTGAATCGGCCCACCAGCCAGTGGGTTGCTGTCGGCGAGTCGGGCCGGGCATTTGACTGAAAAGCGCTGATGCTGGCGAATTTGTCGGGCAACACCATTGCCAGGCAGGGCAGGCAGGACCTTCCTGTATTCCGGCAGGTCGTAGATCAGGTGTAGTAAGGCCTTCTTGCGGTCGCTAAGGTCGGCAAAAACGGTGGTGCGCCGATTGAAGAAATGGTCAATCAACTGCGGCGTCATCACCGGGTCGTTGGTCGTGAAGAACCGGCGATGCGGAATCTGGATGTTGGCTAGCTTGGTTTCGACGAAATAGCGGTAGAGGTTGCGGTTGTTCGGCTTGTGCGCATAGGCCTTGCGCATGGTTTCCGGGGCATGCTTTAAATCGAGTGTAGCGCCGACGGCGGGAGCGCCATTCACAAAATCGTAGTTTTCCACCACGTTGGCGGTCAGCCGTTTGAAGAAGAGCAGCGACTCGTACATCTCGATGTGGCGCGGATTGACGGCGATGACCAGATGGCGGGTGTCAAAGAAGGTCGTGCAGTATTCGTACATGAACTTCATCAGCGGGAAGAGGATGGTTCCGCCTGTGCGCCGGAAGCGAGGATGCACGGCCAGCGCAGAAACCTCGGCGATCTGGCCTTCTTTCTCGCGGACAGCGGTCAGGTCGAAGATGCGTTGCAGCGGGAAGCCGATGGCGCTCTCACGGATCAACGACAGCGTGCCGACAACCTGATCGTCGAACTTGGCGCATAGCGTCGTCGTGGTGGGCAGCGCATGGTAAATCGTTACCCGCATGCCGGATGGGTCGGGGGTCATGAAGCCGCTGCTGACATAGGCATCGTGCAGCAGTTTGAAGCAGGCTTCAAGCTCTTCCTGTGTTTCGGCGATCTTGAGAACTAGTCGCTTGTTAGGTTCTCGACAATCGACGAACGAGCGATAGACGTTATGCCGACTTTTCTGGGGCAGCATCGAGAACAGCTTGCGAGCCGTCTGGGTAACCAGGAAGCGCAATCGGGCAATAGCCGGCATCTAGCATACTCAATGAGAATGACTATGGTCTTTATCATAGCACCTAATGATTGACATGAATCGGGTGCCTCCGGACAATCGCTTGACAGTTCATAACCCCAGAGATCAGGAGATATACCGATGCACGCGAAGCTTTCCGTTGTTGCCCTCTCCGTTGTTGCCGCCTTTGCCCTCTCATCTTGTGGTCAAAAGGAAGAGCCAAAACAGGTAGTACCCGCTGCATCGGCCGCCAAGCCAGAAGTCGTGGTCAAGCTCGGGCATGTTGCGCCGATGACCGGTCCGCAGGCCCACCTCGGCAAGGACAACGAGAATGGTGCCCTTCTGGCCATTGAGGAACTGAATGCCAAGGGTATGGAAATCGGCGGGGCTAAGGTCAAATTCGAGTTGATGGCCGAAGACGATGCCGCCGACCCGAAGCAGGGTGCCATCGTGGCGCAGAAGTTGGTCGATGCCAAGGTTAACGGCGTCATTGGCCACCTGAACTCGGGGACTACTATCCCCGCCTCCAAACTGTACTCCGACGCCGGTATTCCGCAGATTTCCGGCTCAGCCACCAATCCAAAATATACCCAGCAGGGCTTCAAGACGGCCTTCCGCGTGATGGCCAACGATATCCAGCAGGGTAAGGTGCTCGGTGAATTCGCCGCCAAACAGGGCGTCAAGACCGTGGCTATTGTCGACGACCGCACCGCCTACGGGCAGGGGCTGGCCGACGAGTTCAAGAAGGCCGCCGAAACATCCGGTCTCAAGGTCGTTGCTACCGAATACACCAATGATAAGGCCACCGACTTCAAGGCCATCCTGACCAAGATTAAGTCTACCAAGGCCGATCTGGTCTTCTATGGTGGTAT
>JAGWUW010000641.1 GCA_028868235.1 Betaproteobacteria bacterium
TGAAATTGTCGCGATCAGTATCCTTTTCCAGACGTTCCAGCGGCTGGCCGGTGTGTTCAGCCATGATGCGATTCAGCTTGTCCTTGATGGACAGGATTTCCTTGGCGTGGATCGCGATATCCGAAGCCTGCCCCTGGAAACCGCCGAGCGGCTGGTGAATCATGACGCGCGAGTTGGGCAGGGCGAAACGCTTGCCCTTGGCGCCGGCGCAGAGCAGGAAGGCACCCATCGAGGCCGCCTGGCCGATGCACAGCGTCGATACGTCCGGCTTGATGAACTGCATGGTGTCGTAGATCGACATGCCGGCCGTGACCGAGCCACCCGGCGAATTGATGTAGAAATAGATGTCCTTGTCCGGGTTTTCCGCTTCAAGGAACAGCAACTGGGCGACGACCAGGTTGGCGCTGGCGTCGTTCACCGGGCCGACAAGAAAGATCACCCGCTCTTTCAACAGGCGCGAATAGATGTCGTACGCGCGTTCGCCGCGTCCGCTCTGTTCCACCACCATCGGGACGAGGCCCAGAGCCTGCGGATCCCAGTTGCTTGCGTTGTCGATATTCATGTCAGCCCTTGTGCGTTACGCGTTGGTTACATTCAAGACGATTGTCGCGTTTGCGACAAGGTCGAGATTACTGCTTTTGGCCCATCAATTCATCAAAAACGGCAGCCTTGTCGGTAACCTTTGCTTTGCTCAGCACCCACGCGACCACGTTGTTCTCGATGGCCACACCTTCGACTTCCTGCAGGCGCTGCGGTTGAGCGTAGTACCAGCGGATGACTTCTTCCGGCTGTTCGTAGGAGGCAGCGGTTTCCTCGACCATCGCACGAACCTGTTCCGGGGTTGCCTGAAGCTTTTCCGTCTTCACAACCTCAGCAAGGATCAGGCCAAGGGTAACGCGGCGCTTGGCCTGGTCGGCAAACCATTCCGGCTGGATCGGCATGTCCTTGACCTTCATGCCGCGCTGCTCCATGTCCTGGCGAGCAGCCTGCATCAGGCGCTGGATTTCCATGTCGACCAGGGCGACCGGCACGGTGATCGGATTGGCGGCGAGCAGGGCTTCCATGACTTGATCTTTGACCTTGCCTTCGATGCGACGTTTCACTTCGCGCTTCAGGTTGGATTCGATCTCGGCGCGCATCTTGGCGACGTCGCCGTCGGCGATGCCCATGCCCTTGGCGAATTCAGCGTCGACTTCCGGCAGTTTCGGAGCCTGAACCTGCTTGACGGTGATGTCGAACTGGACCGTCTGGCCGGCCAGATCCTTGGCGTGATAGTCGGCCGGGAAGGTCAGGTCGAAGGTCTTGGCTTCGCCAGCCTTGGCGCCTTCGACGGCGTTTTCGAAGTCGGGGAGCATCATGCCCTGGCCGAGAACGAACGGATAGTCGTTGGCCTGGCCGCCCTGGAACGGCACGCCGTCCTTCTTGCCGAGGAAATCGATGACGACGCGGTCTTCCTTGGCGGCGGCGCGGTCGGCGTCGACGTAGGTAACGCGCTGCTTGCGCAGGATGTCGATGGTCTT
>JAGWUW010000642.1 GCA_028868235.1 Betaproteobacteria bacterium
AAGGGCTCGGGCTGGACTTCGAGGCGCACCCGTTTGCCGATCACCATGCTTATACGGCGGAGGATCTTGTCTTCGCCAAGGACAGCATTCTGCTGATGACCGAGAAGGATGCAGTAAAATGCGCCGGTCTTGTGGCGGGGGAAACCTGGGTTTTGCCCGTCGAGGCCGAGCTTTCGCCGGCCCTTATTGATCTTATTCTGGAGAAACTCCGTGGACGCCAGGCTGCTTGATATCCTCGTCTGCCCGATTTGCAAGGGCAATCTCGAATACCGTAAAGCGGAGAAAGAATTGGTCTGCAAGCCGTGCAAACTCGCTTTTCCGATCCGCGACGATATCCCCATTATGCTTGAGGATGAGGCGCGTCAGTTGCAGGCGAGCGAGCAGTAATGTCTGGACTGGCGTTCAAGGTCGTCATTCCGGCACGCTACGCTTCAACCCGCCTGCCGGCCAAACCGCTGCTCGACCTTGGCGGCAAGCCTATGGTCGTGCGGGTGGCTGAGCGCGCGCGCCTGTCCGGTGCCGAGGAAATCTGGGTGGCAACCGATCACCCCGAAGTCCGCACTGCTGCCGAAGCTCACGAAGTCGCTGCCCTGATGACGCGCAGTGACCATGCGACGGGCACTGACCGCCTCGCTGAAGTCGTCGAGCAACGCGGCTGGGAAAGTGACACCATCGTCGTTAATGTCCAGGGCGATGAGCCGCTGATCGAGCCGGAAGTCATCCTGCAGACGGCGCGCCAACTGGCTGCAAGCGGTGCCGACATCGCCACCGTGGCGCATCCGATCACCGACGCGGCCGATTTCTTCAATCCGAACGTGGTCAAGGTGGTTTGCCGGGCAGACGGCGATGCCGCCTATTTTTCCCGGGCGCCGATTCCCTATGCACGCGACCATTTTGCTGCTGAGGGAGGAGGCGAGTCCTTGCCGGCCAAATTCCCGGCCTATCGCCATGTCGGCCTGTACGCTTATCGGGCCAGTTTCCTGAAGGCCTATGCCGGCTTGGCTGTGGCGCCGACTGAGCAGTTCGAATCGCTCGAACAGTTGCGTGCGCTGTGGCATGGCTACCGTATCAGTGTGACGTTGATCGACGCTGCGCCAGCCCCGGGAGTTGATACGCCGGAGGATGCCGAACGGATGCGCAAACTGTTTGACCGTGCCGGAAATAGCGAGTAATTTTCAAATTTCATCGAACGGCCGCCACGACGGCCGACAACAAGAATTCCGAGTCAAAAACCAGAGGGACTATTCATGAAGTTGATTTTGTTGGGCGCTCCGGGCGCCGGTAAGGGAACGCAGGCTACTTTCATCAGCAAAGAGTTCGGCATCCCGCAAATTTCCACCGGTGACATGCTGCGTGCCCAGGTCAAGGCTGGCACAGCGCTCGGCCTCGAAGCCAAGAAGCACATGGACGCGGGTGGCCTGGTGCCGGACGCCGTCATCATCGGCATGGTCAAGGATCGTCTGACCCAGGACGACTGCAAGAACGGCTACCTGTTCGACGGTTTCCCGCGCACCATTCC
>JAGWUW010000108.1 GCA_028868235.1 Betaproteobacteria bacterium
ATCATGTTGCGGTCAAAAAGTTCGAGCGGATACGCAATCCGCATGTCCTCACTCGCCTCGTCGATGTAATAGACCAGCGCATCGACGCCCTTGGTGAAATCGTCGGTGGTGCATACCTCGACATTGGTACCGGTCGAGGATTCGGCTGCGAAGTGGGCAGCGGCAGCCAGATAGCTGTGGCCGGCCTTGGGTCTCATCCGGTAGGCGCACAGGATGTGCTTACCGCCGGCGATCAGCTCGGCTTCTTTGAGGCTGAGGTCGGCATAACGGTTCGATTGGTCCATCGTTTCTCTCCTTGGAGTGGTCGGGGCAACGTGATGGACTGAATGCTAGGCGTGGCTATTGATAAATAATAGTCACGTATTTTTATCAAATTGTTCAGTGTTGATTGATGTATTCCAGAGTGCTTTGCTTGTCATAGTGGATTCCTTGTCCTTATGCAGGATTTTTGTGTCAACTGTGAAAACCGTCACGACTCTACTGTTTGCCTCAATCTAACCTCTGTTTCGAGGCATTTTTGGCATCTGTCTTTCCTTCTTTTTCATTTACCTGAACCGGAAAAAAACAATGAAGCTCAAAAAGATCGTCGCGGTGCTGTGGGGCGGCCTGTTCGCTGTCGCGGCGCATTCAGGGGTGGTTACTATTAGCGCGACTAAGGATGCCACCATTGGTGATGGGGCCAATCAATACGGGAATACCGAGTACCGCTGGGTTGGCAACAAATATGGCAACTACTTCTCAATTTTCGGTTTTGATCTGAGTTCGCTGACGGGCTATGACATCACGGCCGTTGCTTTCTCTGCCTACCATAACTTTAGCGACGGTGATTCGAATGTCGGCGCCAGGATCGGTACGAACAATAGCTGGGATCCGGCCACCGTAGTCACTTACTCGGGGCTGGGTGGTGTTCTTGATCGGGAATTGGCCAGTGCTCAGAATTTAAATCAGTACCAGACTTGGAATTTGGGTGCTGTTTCCGGCAATGCGCTGACGGTGGCACTGGTCAATCTCGGCAGTGGTTGGAACGACTACCAGGCAATTCTCAGCCCCAATCACCAAGAGGCCTTTCTGTCGGTGACCTATACAGAGCGTAACAACGTACCTGAGCCCGGCTCTTTGGCGCTGCTTGGTCTTGGGGTGCTTGGGATGGTTTCCCTTCGGCGTCCTGCCAAGGCTTAAAAGGGAGCAAGCCCCGTGTAGGGGCAACGAAGGAAGGCCGGAGATTCTATTCGACAGGCTGTCCTGAGTCGTTTCTGAATCGAGGTGGGCCGGTGCTGGCACAAACAGCACCGGCCCGAACCGCATCGCCGGGGAGAGAATCCGGCGACATGGTTGTGGAACGCGGCTTGTGACCTTGAACCTTATCGCTCCGCGTGGAGCAAGTCATTTTCGTTCCCGTGAGCCAACTCGTGTTCAACCAGACGGATGGCACGTAGGAGGTCGGCCTTGGCTTGGGCGGAGATGTACCGGTCGGCGATGGTGAATACCCGGCGCAGTCGCTGGCCGAGCTCCGGCGTCGAAATGCCAACAGTCGCAACCTCGAGCAACGGGCGCTGGATTGACTCGTAGAGGTGGATCGAGCGGATGTCCTTGTGCATGTAGGCAAGGGCCATGGCGACGTTGAAGATACCGATGATCGACGACAGGTAGAGTGGATTCGGCCGACCTTCACTCAACAACAGACTCAGGTGCACGTGCGGCCGGAGCATGAACTGGACGAGTTCCGGCTCGGACAGGCGGACCGCCATGGGATTAACGGTACGTTTGATGTGGCTTCTGCGAGGCTTGCTCATAGGTTGTCTTGTCGTTGGTTCGAATTCGCACCACGGAGCTGCTGGAGCATGCCGGGCAGGGTGAGGCTGTGAACGAATGCACTAGCGTAGTGCGTAGTTGCCGATTGGCACACCTGATCGGGGCGAGGTCGGAAGCGATCAGGGGGCGCTCGCCCGGGGCTGATGCCCTTGAAGGATGAGGAGCGCCGGCAATCGGCGCGTAGCTGCGGTGCTACGACTCGGAATAGGCTGCGTTGCCTGTTCGGGATAGAAGCAATTTGCGCGCCAAGAGGTGGCGGCGAGGCCTGAGAGGTTCTGTAAGCCGATACTCCTATGCCCACTGCGATACGAAACGCTGCGCATCAGCATACCACCACGCAAAATCCTCGGCGAATCCGGCGGCATCGACGGCGAAAGCCTGTTCGCCGCCGGCCAGCGGATTTGGCTGACGGGCACGGTGTGCCATGCGATACAGCACATCTGCGATGCCGGCCAGATCGGCATAACTGTGCAACCAATCTTCGCTGGCCATCAGGCGCATGGCTGGGTGGGTCTGCTCCGGCAGATCAAGCAGCCGGGCATCAATGTGGCGGTAGACTGCAGCACAGAAGTGCTCTAGCGGCACCGGCCTCAGTTGCGCCCAGTCGCGGGCCAACAGGTGGTCATAGAAGATGTCGACCAGCACCCCGGCGTAGCGCCGACGGTCGGCGGCGACCCGGTTGCGGCTACGCTGGAAGGCCGGGTGCGTTTCGGCATGGCTGTCGATGGCCCGGTGCAGTGCGACGCCGCGTGCGAGGTCGGACGGCAGTGTGCCGGGTAGCGGTCCCTTGATCCAGTCGCCGACCACTCCTCCGACGATCAGCGCAGGGTCGTTACCGGCCAGCACGGCGTGAGCCAGGTAGTTCATGCTCGACCTACTGTCGTTCCGTGTAGGTCGGTAGGGTGATGCGGAAGGCGATGGCTGCCAGGCGGGCGACGAGGACGATGGCCATGCCGGCACCGGCCGCAATCACCGGAGCGACTTCCAGCGTCTGCAATCCGATCAGAGCCAAGGCACCGGCCCACGCCGCCGAGGCGTATAACTCGCCGCGCACGAAGACGAGCGGTACCTCGTTGCATAGCACATCGCGCAGCACGCCGCCGACGACGCCGGTGGTCACCCCGAGCAGACTGGCAACCAGCCAGGGCGCCTGCCATTCGAGGGCGACCTGCGTGCCGGTGATGGTGAATAGCGCAAGGCCGATGGCGTCGGGGACCAGGAACAGACGCTGCGGCAGCTTCAGTCCGCGCACGACGAAAAAGACGACCAGTGTGGTAGCGATGGCGACCAGTAGGTAGGTCTGGTCAGCGATCCAGAATACCTTGCGATCGAGCAGCACGTCGCGTACCGTGCCGCCGCCAAGCGCAGTGGCCGTGCCGACCATCACCGCCCCGACCAGGTCCATCCGCTGGCGGCCGGCATCGAGCACGCCGGTCAGGGCGTTGACGCTTACGGCGATAAGCGCGGTCCAGTAGAGGAGTGTTTCCATGACCGGCAGGCGCTTAGTGGTTTGTCGGCTTGGCTGGGCATGTTGCCGGGTCGCTGAAGTAGGCAGCGACGCCTAGGCCGCGCAGACGCTGCAGATAGCAGTCGTAGTGTTTGGCCCAATGGTAGCCCCGATCATCGGCGAGCAGCCCGGGCAGGTTGGTCAGGTCGATTTCAGCGACGTGCAGGTCGTGGCCACCGGTGGCCTCTATCAAGCCCTCAACCAGTAGCAGGTCGGAGATCAAGTAGGCGGCATGTTTGCGCTCAACGCCCAGACGCTCGGCCATGTCGTCGAGGCTCAGACCGGCATTCAGCTCTAGCGTGGCGCGCAGCATGGTCGGGGAAATCTCGGCTAGAGCGACCGGACGATTGAACAGGTGGGCAACGGCGGGTGCGACACCGCGCGTCACCGGACGGCTGATGGCGGTCAGTGTTGCCCCTTGCGGCAGCTCACGGGTAATCCCTTCCAAGCGTTCACGTAGCAGACGGCGGGCAGCTTCGAGGTCCTGGACGCTCATCGGTTGCAGGGTGCAGGACAGCTCAGTACTGTTGCGCAGCGCTTTGCACAGTTCGTGGTGCCACAGTTTCTGGCCGAACAAGGCGCCGAAGGAGTGGCGTTCGCCCGCCACTTGCAGGCTACCGCCGCCGATGTCGAGAATGTGGCTGGTCGTCAGTCGAGAGCCAAGCAACTGGTGGGCACCCTGATAGCCATAGGCGCCTTCCTGGCGCTGCGGAATGACCAGCACGGCGACGCCGCTGGCACTACGGATGGCTTCCAGGTCAATCGCCAGCTTTTTCTGGTCTTCCTTGGCAGCGATGCGCCAGGCGGAAAAACCGCCACCCAACCGGAGGCAGTCCTTGTCGAAACCACCTTGGTTTGGCAGGTCGCGCAGGGCAGCGACGGTCGGTGGCAGGGTTTCGGCCAGCCCGCGTCCGGCAGACAGCGGGGTGAGGTAGTCGATGTCCGCCCGCATCACCTCCGGCCGGCCGGATTCACCGGCACGGATGCCGGAGGAACCCATGTCGAAGGCGATACGGCAGGGCTCGCCGGCAGTGGCGACGGAGACAAGCAGGCTGCCGGCCAGGCCGGCGAGCAGGCGAATGAGACGCGGCATGACGCTCAGAGGTGCAGGTAGCCCATGACGCCAGCGGCCAGCCCGAGAGCCGAGGCACCGTAGACGCCGACCAGCATCCAGCGCTTGCGAGTCAGCAGCGTGATGGCAGACAGCGCAATGGCGATCTGGATCAGCGTGGTGGCCAGCGCCCAGCGTTCATGGACGTGCATTTCCTTGTTGCTGTGCTCGTCAGAGGCCTTGGCTTCGGCTTCCAGCTTATCGGCCTCGACCTTGATCTCTTCCTTTTCCTTCTTGTAACGCTCGATGGCTGCCTTGAACTTCTCCTGGGCCTCGCCGGTGGTCAGCGTGACTGACAGTTCGGCCAGGTTTTGCTTGTTGCTCTTGGCCTGGTAGTAGTTCCACTGGTTGGAAGCAGCCGTCTTCTGGATGGCCGCATCATTTTTGTAGAGCAGTGCAGCGTTCTGCGAGTGGCCGCCCATGTAGCCGAAGATGGCGCCGATGGTGGACAGTACGGCTGTGAGCACCGCGATGCGCGATGTGAAGTTGTCGCCGCCATGCTGGGCGACATGCTCGACTTCGTGGTCGTGCGGACCGTGAACGTGAAAACCGTGACCGGACATTGGGGTTCCTTCTTTGGGAGAATTTTGGGGAGGAATGATTCTATATTGGGATGGTCCTCGGGCAAGAGGGTAAGGTTGCGCGGGGGCGAACCGTTACATTTTCCTGCGCGGCATGCTTTTCCATCGATCAAGCGCTCTGCTTGTCGACTCGATGTGCTAATTCAAGCGTCGCGCTGCTTGTTTAGCCAGCTAAGTACCGTTGCAAATAAGGCTGCCGGATCTACGGGTTTGGAGATGAAATCATCCATGCCGGCATCCAGGCAACGCTGCTTATCGTCGGCGAAGGCATTGGCTGTCATGGCCAGGATTGGCGTCCGATTCTGTGCGGTCTGTTGGCGAAGTCGGCGAGTCGCCTCCAGACCATCCATGTTCGGCATCTGCATGTCCATCAGAATCAGGGCATAGCTGTTTTGCTGCGCCAGTTTCAACCCCTGTTCGCCATCTTCAGCAAGATCCGCAATCAGGCCAACCTCATTCAACAAGGTTTGCGTAATCTCCCTGTTGATGGGCTCGTCTTCGACCAGCAGCAGCTTGGTGCCGGCATATGCCTGCCGCAGGACGTCTTCCGGGTTGGGCATGGCAAGTACCGTTGCAGTGGTGCAAGCAGAATTGTCTTTGCGCAGCCTGACCGTTAACCAGAAGGTGCTGCCTTTGCCGAGTTCCGTTTCAACGCCGGAGTCGCCACCCATCATTTGTACGATTTTGCGGGTGATGGCGAGCCCCAGTCCAGTTCCCCCGTATTTTCGCGTGATGGAGTTGTCCGCCTGTTCGAATGCGGAGAACAGCCGAGGCAGTGCGTTTGCTTCTATACCGGGGCCGGTATCGCTGACCGCGAAATGCAGTACGGTACTTTCCGGGGTGTCATCCGCAATGTGGGCATGCAGGGTGATATGCCCACGATCGGTAAACTTGACCGCGTTGGAGAGATAGTTGAGCAGCGCTTCCTCCAGTCGGGTGCGGTCCCCCAAAAGTGGCTTAGGGACAGGGCTGGTGTCGATGTGCAACTCCAGCCCTTTGGCTCGAACTTTCCCTCCGATCATCTCGGCGACATTCTCGATCATTTTGTCGATATCGATGACATCTTCTGCCAGCGAGAACTTTCCGGCTTCGATCTTGGAAAGATCCAGCACGGCATTGATGATGTCGAGAAGGTGCCTTCCGGCTGACTCGATCTTGTCGAGCCGATCGGCTTGTTGCGGCGTGATGTCTCCGCGCCGAAGGAGGTGTGCCATGCCGGTGATGGCATTCAATGGCGTTCTGATTTCATGGCTCATGTTGGCAAGGAAGGCGCTCTTGGCAATATTGGCGGTTTCTGCCTGGTCCTTGGCGATGACCAATTCCCTCGTACGCTCTTCAATCAGATGTTCGAGATGATTGCGATGCTCCGCCAGTTCGTCCTGAATAGCCTTCTTTTCCGTAATATCCATGGCCAGTCCCTCGATGAGGGTTTCTCCGCCTTCGTTTCGGGTGCCGATGGAACGGTCGAACAGCCAGTGCCAACGTCCTTTGGCATCCTGAAGACGATATTCCAGTTTGTAGGGAGTCCCTTGGCTGAGCAGTTGGGCCACGGCTTTCCTGACCTCCGGCTGGTCGTCCGGGTGTATCGAGTGCGACCATAGCTGTGGATTGGCCAGCAGATAGGCTATGGGGTGTCCGAGTATGTCGGTGGCACGCGGCGAGTAGTAAGTGCCGCCACGCCGGATCGAGTAGGTGTAAGCAATATCAGGTAGGTTTTCAACGAGGTGGCGATAGCGCATTTCGCTTGCCTTGAGGACTTCTTCAGCCTGTTTTCGGGCGGTGATGTCAGTATGGGTGCCGCACATTCGAACAGGTTTGCCATCTTGGTCGCGCTGCATCACGCTGGCCTGATCGAGAATCCAGCGCAGGCTGCCGTCCTTGTGGATCATCCGGTACTCGAGTCGATGGATATTAGAACGGCCTTCGAGAACGGCGTTGATGGAGTTCCACGCTCTATCTTGATCGTCCGGATGAATGAAGTCCGTCCACTGCTTGGTCGTATGCCGGATTTCCGGGTGCGTGTAGCCCAGCATGACGGCCCACTGTTCGTTGCGGTCGACTTGGCCGGTGGCAATATTCCAGTCCCAAAAACCGAGTTCTGAGCCTTGCAGGACGAAGCGTAGTTGTTTTTCGCTGTCTTCCAGGGCACGTTCATAGGCCTTGCGCTCGGTGATGTCCTGGAAAGTGACGCCACATTGTTTCGGCCCTGCCTGGTAGGCATTCACCGAATAGAAGACCTTGAGTAACTCGGATCCTTGCTCGAATTGTTGCGGCTCACCGGTCAGTGCGACGGTTCCGTAGGTGCCTATCCAGTCGATGGCATCGTTTTCGATGCCGGGCAGCACTTCCCGTAGGCACTTGCCGATGACCTCCTGCGCCTTCAGGCCTGTTGTTTTCTCGAAGCCTGCATTGGCCGCCAGGATGATCAGGTCTACCGGTTCTCCTCGGTCGTTCTGAACGACCTCGAATAGGACGAAGCCTGCGCTCATGTTCTCAAAAAGCGAGCGATACCTTTTTTCGGACTCGGCCAGGTTGTTTTCGATCTGCTTGCGTCGGGAGATGTCTTCGACGAGACAGACGAGGAAGTCGGGGGCCCCTTCTTTGTCGCGTACCAAGCGGACTTTCAGGTTGCCCCAGAATTCGCTGGAGTCCTGACGGAAAAATCGCTTGTCCCGCTCATAGCTCTCCATGTCGCCAGCCAGCAGTAGGGAAACAAGCAGGATGTCCTGCTCCCTTTCCTCGTCAGGCGTTACCTCCTGCCAAGTTTTTTTCAGCAATGCATCCCGTGAATAGCCGAACAACTCACACATGCGCTGATTCGCCTGGAGCACCACGCCTTCTGGCGAAACGATTGCCATGCCAGTCGATGCCAGTTCAAAGGCCGCGGCGTAATAGCGCATGCCTGGTGGGTTTTCCGGGGGGGCTGGCTGCGG
>JAGWUW010000643.1 GCA_028868235.1 Betaproteobacteria bacterium
AGCTTTGGCGAGTTCGGCGACAAATGGCTGACCGCCGGGCCGATGGCGGACAGCACGCGCGCCATGCGCCGTTCAATCTTCGAGCGTGAACTGGTGCCGCACTGGCGCAACCGGCTGCTGACCGAGATCACACCGGGCGACCTGCGCGCGCACTGTCTTGCGATCGTGGACCGAGGCGCGCCAGCGACCGCAATCCATGTCCGCGACATCGTGAAACAGATATTCGGGTTCGCTATCCTGCACGGCGAGAAGATCGCCAACCCGGCTGATGAAGTTGGTCCATCGTCAATCGCAACCTTCGTCCCAAAAGACCGTTCGTTGTCGCCGTCTGAAATCCGGGTGCTGTTTCGGTGCATCGAGAAAGTGGCGACGCTGCCGACCATTCGAATGGGCTTGAAGTTCTACTTGCTGTCGATGGTTCGAAAGAGCGAGTTGCGGGACGCGGTATGGGACGAAGTGGATTTCGAGAACGCTGTCTGGTCGATCCCCAAGGAACGAATGAAGCGGTCGAAGGCGCACAACGTCTATTTGTCACAACAGATGCTCGACATCCTGATCGCGCTCAAGACCTGCGCGGGCAATTCGCGCTACCTGCTGCCATCGCGCTACGACGCCGACGCACCTATGTCGCGTGCCACGTTCAACCGGGTGACGTACTCCGTCGTAGAGCAAGCACGGAAGGACGGGCTGCCGCTTGAGCCTTTTACCGTCCACGATCTGCGTCGCACCGGTTCCACGCTGCTCAACGAACTCGGCTTCAACAGTGACTGGATCGAGAAATGTCTGGCGCATGAGGATGGTCGGTCGTCGCGCGGCGTCTACAACAAGGCCGAATATGAGATGCAGCGCCGCCACATGATGCAGGAATGGTCCAACACGGTGGATGCTTGGATCGCGGGCCAGAAGTATGCACCAGCGGTCCTGCCGCCGACTGCGCCTATGCTGGAACTTGATCCGAGTCTTTGACCGGGCGAGCGCGGCGATGACGGACATCGACCTGTTGACCGCGCTCGATCGGTCGCGTCCGCCGGGCAGCAAGCCATTCCTCGACTTCGGTCAAATCCCAGACCACGCAGCGCGGCGATAGGGCAAAGCGGCGCGGGAACTCGCCCCGCTGTTCCATACCGAAGATCGTGCTGTCAGCGAGCGGCACGATTTCTCGGAGCTGCTGCCTGCGGATGGTGCGAGTGTACGCGATCTGACCAACATCTGCCATGTTTTCGGAGCCTTGATTACCACTGTCGGCGAGTGAAGCCGAAAGCTCCGCGACGCGGAAGGTATTGATTGCGAGAAGCGCAGGATAGCGAAGGATCGGCGAGCCGCGCCAACGCGGATTTTGATACGGCTGCGACCATGACCTGGCGAATTACAGCGTGGAGGCTTGCTGCCTGACGGACACCTTTTCCGTCTCAATCTCCACAATAGACAGAAGGTAACGAATATGTTACCAATGGCGGTGCAATGTGATTGTTGAGGAGTATGTTCGCGAGGATGGTTCCTGCCCGTTCCGGGGCTGG
>JAGWUW010000109.1 GCA_028868235.1 Betaproteobacteria bacterium
TGCCGATCGGTGACTGCCTTGCAGACACAGACATACATGAATGATCTCCGTTTTTTGCAGGTAATGAGAACAATTCTTATTGTATGTAGATGCGAATGAATGTCAATAACTTTTGTCGGTTTTTATTGCTTCAGTGTCGCGCCGGGGAGCGCGCTGCCTGCATTGCCTCACTGATCCAGTGCTTGGCGACAGAAACGATTTTCTCGTCGAGTCGCTGTTCAGCCACCAATTTGTCGAGAAAGGCAGATACCTCGCTGGCGCTTAGCCCTTTTCGGTACGGCCGATCCTGAACCATGGCCTGGAAGATGTCGGCAACACGCAGAATGCGTGCTTCGAGCGGCATCGCATCGATCTTGAGATGGAAGGGGTAGCCAGAACCATCGGGTTCCTCGTGATGGTAGGCGGCCCAGCGCGATATTTCCTCGAATCCATCGATATTGCGCAAAATCTGGAAAGTTTCGAAGCTGTGGGCGTTAATGATCGTTCGCTCTTCCCGGTTAAGTTGCGCCGGTTTTTCGAGTATTTCGTCCGGCACGCGTAATTTGCCAAGGTCGTGCAATAGGCCGGCGATCTCGAGTTTGTCACAGTTAGTTTCGTCGATGCCCATTTTTTCCGCCAGCAGCCGGGAAAGACGAGCGACTCCAAGGGAATGCTCGGCGGTAAATGGGCTTTTAGCATCGACAATGTGGGCAAAGAGTGTGGCCAGGTTCTTGAGTTCTTCGGCACAGGCAAGGCAAGACTCGCGGTAGGTCAGCATTTCCTGCAGATAGAACTGGATTGAACGCGGTTCAAGCAGGAGCCAGAAGGCTTCTGATACGGAGACTTCGAGAAATGTCTCAACCAGTTTCGGGTCGAAATAGGTACCGGAGTGAGTGCGAATTTGATTGCGAATTTCGTCGGCGTGGAGGAGCACGCTGTTTGAGGCGTAGTAGGAACTGGTCAGGGCATCTACGCGATCAACTAGGAGAATCAGATTGGCATGGCGCATGACCTGAGCCGAAGCCCCGGTGGTCACCAATTTGTCCCAGCGTGTATGGTGGTAGCGGATCGGTTCAGCCATGGCGGCGAGTGGGGCATACAAGGCAATCAGGGCGTGCCCGTTGATCGCGTGATCCTGAGATCCTCCCCAGTCGAATTCCTCGATCAGGTGTTGATGTAGGCGTGTCGATGAGACACCAATATCGTGGAGTAACCCCAAGTCGAACAGGAAAGAGGTCTCACTTTCGCCGAGGCCCATGTGCCGGGCACATTCCGCTGCCATGATGCCTACCCGCTTGCCGTGGGCGACGTCGTCGACACCGACCAAGTCGAGCGCATCCGAGAGGGCGTAGATGACGTGCCGAAGATCGGCCTGTACGGCAGTCGATGCGGGAGAAAGGGTAGGACTCAACATGATTTTCTTGTCCTTGGGGAAGAGGGGATTTGAACGCAGGAATTCACCTGCTCATGCTTTGATACTCTACTCGCCCCTTGGTGCTGTGAAAATCAGATACACCTAGTTGGAGGCGTAAAAAAACCGCAAAGAGTTTTGCGGCTTGGCTAGTTGGGGTATGCCCTGGCTCAGTCGCCGCCCGGTTCCATGTGTGCTTGCAGATAGTTCGGCAGCGTCACGTCCTCGATCAAGGTTTGTTGCGTTTCCAACCAGTCAATGGCCTCCTCGCAGTGTTCGAGCAGTTCCTCGAGCAGGTCGCGGCTGACGTAATCCTGCAATTCTTCGCATAAGGCAATGGATTCGATCAGAAGCGGGCGTTGAATCTCCTTTTCGTACTTCAGGTCGCCATGCAGGCATTCGACGACGTTCTCGCCGATCAGCAGTTTGCCAAGATTCTGCAGGTTGGGTAGGCCTTCGAGGAAGAGGACGCGCTCAATGAGTTCGTCGGCTTCCTTCATGACGCGGATTGACTGCTTGTACTGGTAGTCGTTGAGCTTCTCCAGACCCCAGTTGCGGAACATGCGAGCATGCAGGAAATACTGGTTGATCGAGGTCAACTCGTTCTTAAGCACCTTGTTCAGGGCTTCGATGACTTTCTTGTCGCCTTTCATCACCCGCTCCTCAGGTTGGGCTACCGGAGCCCATTTGGCTCTGTAGGTAGTTGGGTAGACCAATCATGTCGATCAGCTTCAGTTGCTTTTCAAGATAGTAGGCATGGTCCATTTCAGTATCTTCGAGCTGGACCCCAAGCATGTCGCGGGTGACGTAGTCCTGGGCCTTTTCGCAGGCCGCCATGGCTTTCTTCAACTCGCCGACCACCTTGTATTCGACGGCGAGGTCGGATTTCAGCATCTCTGGAACAGCCTTGCCGATTTTCAGTGCCTCGCGCTTGGAGAGATCCGGTTTTCCTTCGAGGAACAGAATCCGCTGGATCAGGGCACGGGCATGCTGGCGCTCGTGGTCTGATTCGTGGATTGCCTTGTCGGCCAACTCCTGCAGGCCCATGTCGGCATACATTTCGCCATGGATCAGGTATTGATCTACGGCTGTCAGTTCGCCAGCCAGCAATGCATTGAGGATATCGATGATTTTCTTGTCGCCCTTCATGGCTTTCTCCGGATGTACGGTTAGAGAGCGGGATGGCTGGCTGCCTCGGCTGGCTTACCCAACCCGAATTTTATAGCTGGTATCTAACAATTTGAGCGCTTGATTCAGGGAAAGTTCTTTAAATACATGTTGTTACGAACGGTTCTCATTTTCGTTGCGCTCTACCCAGATGTGCCGGGCGACCATGTGTTCAAGGGCGAGTTCGACTTCTTCGGCCAGGATTACGGTCATCGGCCGTTGCTGCAGAATTTTCAACGGGCGGTTGGGAGCGAGGCCATAGGCGGTGAGTTGCTCGCGTTGGTGCGCATCGATTTCGTCGCCGATGGCGGACAGCCAGACTTCGCTGCCGGCTGGGATGAAAGCTAGCGGGATACGCGCTTCGTGCTTGGGGCTCATATCAGGACCAGACCGTGCGCAGGATGAGGTTGAAAATGCCACCGACGAAGAATGCGAACGGCACGATCATGGCGACCATGGCCGCAGCAGTGCGGGCCCCTTGTTCCTTGACCATCATCATCAGGCTGGCGAAGCAGGGGATGAACAACGTGATGGTGATCATGCCGACCACCGCCTGGATCGGCGACAGGTTATGGGCCAAGGCAAATAGTCCGGTGGCGCCAAAATCGCGGCGAAGGAAGCCCATCACGAAGGCTGCAGAGGCTTCCGGTGGTAGGCCGAGCCAGCCGGAGACCAGCGGCTCGCCGGCGCGAATGATCGCCGGTAAAACCCCCAGCTTGTCGAGTGTGAACATGATGAAGGTGCCGATCAGGAAGAGGGGGATCACCTCGATGAGATACCACTTGAGCCGACCGCCGGTTTTCTTGAGTACGTTGGCAAGGATAGGCATACGCATCGGCGGCAGTTCGGTGACCAGCGGAATGCGCCGGCCAGGAATGAGTTTGGCGGCAAGCCAGCCGGAGAGTAGGAGGATGCCGACCATGGCCAGCGCCCAGATGCAGAGCGCTGTTAGTGACAAGCCACCCAGCATCCCGAGTACGACACCGAGTTGCGCTGAGCAGGGAATGGCGAGAGCGAGCAGGAAAGTGGTGATCAGGCGTTCGCGTGGACTGTGCAGGATACGGGTGGTCAGCGTCGCCATCGTCACGCAGCCCAGGCCTAGGACCATGGGCAGCACGGCGCGTCCGTTGAGACCGATCAAGGCAAACAGGCGGTTGGCGATAACGGTCAAGCGCGGGAGATAACCTGAGTCTTCAAGAACGCCGAAGGCGATGAAAAAAGTCGTGACGATGGGCAGGATCAGCGCCAGCGCATACGTCATACCCATGGTCCATAGGCCATACTGACCGACCAGCAACTCCTGAAGCCAGCCGGGGCCTGCAACAGTCTGAAGCAGATCGGTGAAGGCCGGGTTGAGCACCCCCTCGAACAAATCCTTTTCCATCAACCCGACCAGCGCCGAGGCGCCAAACACACCGACAAATTCGTAAACCGCGAACAGTACCCCGAGCAGGATGGGGATCCCCCACAGCGGGTGAACGACGGCCTGTCCCAGGCGCTGAGAGATCAGCGGGCTGCTTTTGACAGCCCGCGAAATCACGCTGGCGCTCAGCGTTTCTGCGGCCTCTGTGCGTTCGCGGGCAAGTAGGGTGGGCAGGTCTTCGTCGGCCTGCGCAAGGGCTGCATTTCTACGTTCCTCGATTTGCGCGAAATTTTCCCCCGCACGTTGGGCCAGCCAGGCCGCTACTTCGCTGTCGCCACCTAGGTAAAGAATGGCCAGACCTCGGGCCGCAAGGAGCGGATGTGGCGCAAACTGTGCGATTGCACTGGCGACCTTGGCGATATCCGTTTCCACGGCCTCGTCGTAGCGCAGCATCGGCTCCGGCGGGCGGGCCTTGGCCAAGCTGGTCGTCAGCTCACCGACCCCTTCGCCACCGGTGGCTACCGTTGCGATGACAGGGATGTCGAGTTCTTCGGCCAATGCCGGAATGTCTACGGTGACGCCACGCGCTGCTGCCTCGTCGTGCATGTTGAGGGTGAGCAACATGGGGATGCCCAACTCGGCTAGCAGTGCACTCAGAGTCAGTGTCCGGCGAAGGTTCTTGGCATCGCCGACCTGGACCAAGGAGCGAGTGTTTTCGTTAAGCAAGGCTCGCATCGTGGCACGTTCATCGTCACTACGCGATGGTAGCGACAGAACGCCCGGCGTATCGAGCAGGACGACCTCGCTGTCGAAGCGGGCGTTGGCACGCGTGACCTCGACCGTAGTGCCGGGGTAGTTCGAGACGTTAACGTAGGCTCCGGTCAGCCGATGAAAAAGAACTGATTTGCCGACGTTGGGGTGACCGACGAGGAGGATGGCGTTGCGGACAGAAGCGGAGGTGTTCACGGGTGATTTATTCGAGGTGTTTCCGGATGGCCGGGGCTTGGCAGGCCGAGCGATACTTTACGCTGGATCGCCGTAGGCCGGGGTAATCCGGATCAAGTTTATTTCCTTGCCGAGGCTTGTTGAGTTACCGATTCGAGCGATCTCAGGCAGCTCGCGCTGCTTGTCCGTGCATCACGATGCGGGCTGCAAACCAGATCGCCAGCAAGTTGGCGCCGAACGCAACATAGCCGACCAGCGGGTAGCCCACGATTTTGCCGCTGGTATCGAGCGAGATCACGAAACCGCCCAGCGTCGTTGCCAGGCCCATGGCGAGTGATTGCACGGTGCCGTTGAGCGACATGAAGGTGCCGCGCAGCTTGGGCTGGGCCGAGGACGCGATGACCGCCATGGCCGGGATCATGCGGCCCGAGGTGAGGACGAAAAAACTCGTGCTGCAGATCAGCCACAGGCCGAGCGGCAGGGGGCCGGCGTGGGTGACCGCCAGCAGGGGCATGCTGGCGAGCAGGGCAACCCAGCGATAAACCTCGATTTTTCCGTACTTGTCAGCCCAGTGCCCAATCAGGCGTGCGCTAATGAAGGTGGTGGAACCGCCGACCAGATAAACGATGGGAATGTCATGCTGGGCGATGCCGACGTTGTTCACTGCATATACGGTAATGTAGGGAATGACCGTGAAGCCGGAAAAGATGATCAGGGCCGAGAACAGCAGGGCTCGCAGGTGGTTTGGGTCGCCCAGCACGCTGAAGGTCGCCGACAGCAGGTGCGCTCGCTTTTCCGTACTCAGGTGATGGCGCAATTCCGGTAGGAAGTTCAGGCCGACGAAGATGAAAACCATGCTCAATACAGCGATAAACACAAACGGCGCCCGCCAGCCAAGATGGTTGGCCAGCCATAGCGACAGGGGTACGCCTGCGATAGTGGACAGCGAAAAGGCGCTGGACACCACGCCACTAGCCCGTGCCCGGCGGGAAAAAGGAATCGCATCGCCGATCATGGTGTGGATCAGCGCCCCCATGATGCCGCCGAACACTCCGGCCAGCCCCCGGGCGACGATCAGCGTGGAAAAATCCGGAGCTAAACCGCAGGCCAAGGTAGCCAGCCCGAAGAGGGCGAAACAGGAGAGCAGGACGCGTTTGCGTTCGAACAGGTCGACAAAGGTGGCGGCCAGAATGCCGGAGACAGCCGCGCTGAAACTGTAGGAGGCTACCAGCAGGCCGAATTCGTGGGTGCCGATCCCAAAGGCCCGCATCAGGATCGGCCCGAGCGGCATCATGATCATGAAATCGAGCACGTGGCTGAACTGGATACCGGCCAGGGTCAGCAGTAAGAAACGTTCGGCACGGGGCGTCAGCGGGGTAGTCATTGGTGGCAAACGGTTGGTGGGGCGACAAGGATACGCGGCTTGGGGCGAAGGCAGTACACTGCCCGATTTTTCAGCCAGGCTGAGTGCCCGAGGAGCCCCATGCAAAATCTGGTCGACCGCGTCGCCGCGCACATCAAGGCACGATTTCTTGCCGAAAGTTCAGGCCATGACTGGTACCACATCAACCGCGTATGGCAATTGACCCGGCAGATCGCCACTGCCGAGGGCGCCAACTCAGAGATAGCCGAGCTAGGTGCCTTGGTACATGACATCGCCGACTGGAAATTCCATGGAGGGGATGACCGTGTCGGGCCGCGTGAGGCCGAATTGCTGTTGTGCCGCGAAGGGGCCACGGAGTCGCTCATTGCTTCAGTAGTCGAGATCGTCGCCACCATCTCCTATAAGGGGGCTGGGGTGACGACAGCGATGCGTACCCTGGAGGGCCAATGTGTGCAGGATGCGGATCGGCTCGATGCCATCGGCGCTATTGGCATCGCTCGCTGTTTTGCCTATGGTGGCCATGCCGGCCGATTGATGCACAATCCGGACGAGCCGCCGGTGCTGCATCAGACGGCTGCCGCCTACAAGGCCTCGAAAGGCGCCAGCCTCAATCACTTTTACGAAAAGCTGTTCCTACTCAAGGACCGGATGAACACCGCCAGCGGCCGAACCCTAGCCGAACCGCGCCACCGCTTCATGGAGGCGTTTGTGGCACAGTTTCTGGCCGAATGGGATGTGGCAGCCTGAGTTTCCGACTTACTTGGCTACGAAGGTGTCCGGCATCTGCAGAGCGACAACCTCGCCCTGCACCGTGGCTACGCCATCGGCATACACCGTGGCCTCGACGACCACTTTGCGTCCCTTAATTTCCTTAACACGGCCGCGGATTTCCAGCACGGGCCCGAGCGGCGTTGGCTTCAGGTAGCTTACGTGAAGTGAGCCGGTCACGAAGCGGAATGCAGGCAGACTGTCCATCGTCCGGTTCTCGGCTCGATACATCGCTGCCGCTGCCGTTCCCGTGCCGTGGCAGTCGATCAGTGATGCGAGCAGGCCGCCATAGACGAAACCGGGGATCGCCGTGTGCTCGGGGCGCGGTTGGAAATGCGTGACTGTTTCGTCGCCATCCCAGAAAGTCTTGATCTGGTGGCCATGTTCGTTGTTGCGGCCGCAGCCGTAGCAATGAGCAAGGTTCTCCGGGTAGTAGTCCTGAAAGGCTTGCATGCTGTCTCCTTGATTTTGGGCGAATGCTCATCGTAGGGGAGGCGCTGCGGACGGGCCACTGCAGATGAGGTCAGCATGCATGCAAATTCCGCCACCATGGGCGAATGCCGATATCGAAACATAAAGCGGAAAGGCGGGTAATGAATCCGCGAACCAACAGGCATGTCGGCGTTCTAATGTCATGCGGTCGCCGTGGAATCATTACTCGGTACGCGACGACCATCTTCTGGCTATACCCATTTCAACGATGAGAGGCTTGCCATGACTACATTCCCGATACGTCGCCTGGCCCTGCCGGGCATTCTCGCTATCGCTGCCATTTCCCTGGCTGTATTTTCAGTGCCGGCTTTTGCCGACGACATCAAAATCAAACTTTCCGGCGACATGGAAGTGCCGCCCGTCGCGACCAAGGCCAGCGGTGAGGG
>JAGWUW010000644.1 GCA_028868235.1 Betaproteobacteria bacterium
GGCGCCGCAGGTTTTCGCGCAGCTTTGCAGCCAGGCGTTCCTCGCGGGTTTGGCTTTCCGGCTTTTTCTCCATGCGCTTCGCCTTGACATTGTCCGGCCCCACGGACAATAGCCCCGCGCCTGCCGGGCCCTTGGGCCGACCGGGCGGACAATGGTAACGCTGCTGTAGCTCAGTGGTAGAGCACACCCTTGGTAAGGGTGAGGCCGAGAGTTCAATCCTCTCCAGCAGCACCATCTTTTCAATTAGTTAGATCAGAAGGGCTTTGTTGCATAAGAAGGCAATGGATTTCCATGAGGAATCGGTTGTCATAGATGGGCTGGATGCCCAGACCGACACCACCGGAGTATCGCACGGCCAATTGGCCCGAGTATAATGCCGCGCTCAAGCAGCGAGGCTCGCTGGATCTGTGGTTTGACCCGGAGATGGATTGGTTTGCGGTGCCCGACGGCCGGTCTGGCCGTCCGTTGCGATTTTCGAACGGAGCGATTGAGTTTCGCCTGACACTGAAGGGGCTGTTCCAACTCCCGCTGCGGCAGGTGACGGGTCTGACCCAGAGCCCGCTCATGCTGGCGGGTCTGGACTGGCCGGCACCGGATTATACGACGCTGTGTCGGCGACGGAAGAGCTTGTCGGTCGATCTGGACGGGAGGCCCAGTGCGGGCGGACTACACCTGCTGGTTGACAGCAGCGGGATCAAGATGATGGGCGAAGGGGAGTGGAAAACGCGCAAGCATGGCGCCTCCTGCCGCCGCCAGTGGCGCAAGGTGCATCTGGGAAGCGATGCGGAAACCTTGGATATTCGGGCGATCGAGGTAACGCCGAACGCAATTGGTGACGCCCCAACGCCGCCTGACCTGCTGGGACAAATCCCCGAGGACGAGACGATCCTCGGCGTTGGCGGCGATGGCGCCTACGACACCGGAGACTGTCATGCAGCCATTGCCGGGCGCGGTGCCCATCCGGTAATCCCGGTGCGCCGCAACGGCAAGACATGGACCAGGGATGGACCCGGCGTCGATGCCCGCAATGAAGCGCTGCGCGCGATGAAACGGCTCGGCAGGGCAATCTGGCAAAAGTGGAGTGGCTATCACCGCCGCAGCCTGGTCGAGACCAAGACGCACTGCTTCAAGCTGCTCGGTCAGCGCCTCGGTGCGCGTACCTTCGATCGCCAGACAACCGAGCTCAAAGTCCGTGCCGCAATCCTCAATCGCTGCTCTCAAATCGGAACGCCCAATACCATCCGTGTCGCATAATAATCACAAGTAATCATTGGCTTGTACCCGCCATCCGTTATGCAACAAAGCCGTGCTGGAGAAAAAGTTGGGCGTGCCCAACGCCGCCGCCCAGGCCCGCTCCATCAGCCCACCCAGCACCGAGCGATAGGCCCCAGTGCCGTGATAGACCGCCACGCTACGCGGGCCATGCTCGGCCACCAGCGCCTTCAGCTTTGCGCCGATCTCGTCGAGCGCCAGCTTGGCGTCGATCTCCGCGAACTCCCCGTTTT
>JAGWUW010000645.1 GCA_028868235.1 Betaproteobacteria bacterium
GCCAGGGTCAGGTCGCGGGTGGCGACGTAGCTATCGGTACCTTCGAATTTCATGGTTGGTCTTGTCGGCTGGGGATGCAGGGATTGTATGACTAAAGGGCGCACCGGAAGTGCCCTGCGCAGGTACCGAACCTGTCATGGCCTGAAGCTTCATTGATCGTTCAAGACCAGGGGGCTGAAGCTATTGATGCCGCTGGAAGTCGCCCATGAAATCGGCCAGTGCTTCCACGGCAGGTAGCGTCAGGGCGTTATAGATCGAGGCGCGAATGCCGCCGATTGCCCGGTGCCCGCCCAGGCCGGAAAAGCCTGCACGCGAGGCGCTTTCGAGGAATTGGCGTTCCCGTTCCGGTGTTTCCAGATTGAACGATACATTCATCAGCGAACGGTCCTGCACGGTGGCGCGTCCGCGATAAAAGCCGTTGCTGCCATCCAGCGCGCCATAAAGTGTTTTCGCCTTGGCGCGGTTGATTTCCGCCATTTTCTCCAGTCCGCCGATGTCGTGGAGGAGCCAGCGTGTTACCAGCATCACGACGTAGATGGCGAGAACTGGCGGCGTATTGAAATTGGAGTGCGCCTGGGCTTGAACGCGGTAGTCGAGAAAGGCCGGTAAATCGCAGGGGTTGTTCTTGAGCAACTCGTCCCGAACCAGCACGACGGTTACTCCGGCCGGACCGATGTTCTTCTGGGCGTGAGCGTAAATAAGCGAAAAGCGCCCGGCATCGCAGGGGCGCGACAGGAAATCGGACGACATGTCGCAAATGCGGGGGACGTCATCCAGGCCCAGGATGCGATGAAACTGCAAACCCTCGACCGTTTCGTTGGAGACGTAATGCAGGTAGGGCGCCTCGGGGTTGAAGTGAAGTTCGTCATCGCCGGGCAAACGATGGAAACCGTTTTCAGCGCCACTCCACAGAAGCTGGATGGCTCCTTCGCGTCGGGCTTCCGGTAGCGCTTTGCCGCTCCAGTAGCCCGTGTGCAGATAGTCGGCGGCCTGGGTTTTGCCACGCAGCAGTGTCATCGGCACCATGGAGAACTGCTGGGTGGCGCCGCCCTGCAACAACAGAACGTGATACGCCTCGTCAAGGCCGAGCAAGGCCCGGATATTGGCTTCCGTCTCGGCAACTACCTGGGCGAACCAATCGGAGCGATGACTGATGCCCAGCACAGAAAGGCCGACGCCAGGAACGCAGATGATCGCCTCCTGCAATTGTTGCAGGACGATCTCTGGCAAAGCGCCCGGGCCACCGGAGAAATTCAGGCTGTTGGGATTCATCGCGCGCACCGATCGAGCAGCATGGCCCTGAAGGCTTCATGCACTGCCGCCATGTGTGGGTTCTTGTAGGGGAACAATTCGGGTTGATCCATAGCATGAATCACCATGACGTGGTCGGCTTCAAATATCAGTAATTGACCATCCCGGGTTTCCGCACAATCGATACAGAAATAATCCAGGTTCAGCCGCTGATGGATGGTCGTCAACGCCGCTTGGTGAACCTGCGCGAAGC
>JAGWUW010000646.1 GCA_028868235.1 Betaproteobacteria bacterium
GTTGACCGGACACAAATAGCGGCACCAAACGCGCTTGTCGCGGCCATAGAGGAACCCGACCGCCATTGCCGCTAGCGTCGAACCTCCGAGGACCACAATGACCGGCTTAGGATATTGATAGACACTGACCATCTGCCCATAGATGGTCGTGCAGGCAAAGGCAACGAACGGCCAACCGTTCCATTTGATCCAGCGAGGGATCGCCCGGCCGAGGCCATGGCGGCTCGCCGCTTCCGAAAGGGCGCCTTCCGGGCAAAAGAGCCCGCACCATGAACGTCCGACAAGCACCATGCTGATCAGGACGAAGGGCCACCAAATGCCCCAAAACATAAACTGTGCGAAGAGGACGGCATTGGTCCAGATATGCGACAACCGCGTTGGCATCGGTGTCAGAACCGGAAGCACCAGCAGCGCCACATAGACGACGATAACACACCATTGCAGGCGTCGGATCGCTGCCTGATTGTCACGCAGCCAACCGCCCAGCCACACTGTAGCTGAGCGGAATTTTCCAGCCTTACTGATAGGCGTCACGCCCGCCGGGCGGTGCGCGGTTGATAGAGTAACCATGCCATTGTCATCCAGTAGACCATGAAAACCAGCAGTTCGATCATGACGGGCCGTGCACGATAGCCGGTAAGTCCTGATATGAGGCCGCCCAACATGCCGCTGTCGGGCAGGACCGAGGAGGTATCCCAAAGCGTTCGAGAAAGCGGCGGCAGAAAGCCCAACGATAGCAAATGATCGATACCTGTCAGCAGCAGCGAAGCGGCCAGGAAAAGCAACATCACCTCGGTGACACGGAAAAATATCCGCCACGAGAGCAGTTTGGAGCCAATCTGCAGGAGCCAGTAGGTGGCAAGAGCAGCGACTATGCCGAGTACCGCAGCGACAGCTGCCGCATAATTGCTCGCCGAAACGCCAGCCATTGTGCCGTACAGAAAAACGGCTGCTTCACTTCCTTCACGCAGGACTGCAACGGCCGCCAGCACGAAGACACTCAGCCATTGCGAACGGTCCGCCGCTTCGCTGAGCGATTTATGGAGATCGGCCTTCAGGGTCCTGCCGCGCCTGCGCATCCAGAACACCATCTGAACGATCAGGGCAGCGGCAATCAGGACGATTGCAGTCTGAAAATATTCCTGACCGTCACTGCCGAGTGCATCGCCGACGCGCAGCAGAAGAGTGGCCAGCGCAATTGCGCCGACGATGCCTACGGCCACACCCGACCAAAGCCATCGCTTGCCGGAATGTCGCTCTGACGCCGGGCGTTGCGACAGCCATGCATTGAGAATGCCGATAACCAGCAAGGCCTCGATGCACTCGCGCCAAACCACAAACAGAACATTAAAATCCTGCATATGCATGCTCTACTTCGCCACCAGAATTGCGGGCGGCGCTCCGGGACGGAAATCGTCAAAGAATGAATATTCTCCAGGATCCAGAGTTCGAATCACCATCACCGATTTCGAATGCGGCGCCAGGACCTTCTCTTTTCGCAA
>JAGWUW010000110.1 GCA_028868235.1 Betaproteobacteria bacterium
CCGAGCAGGCGGACGTGCTGGAAGGTCCGGCTCATGCCGCGTTGAGCGATATCGCGCGCGGCAAGCTCGGCCGTCGATTCGCCGAGGAACGCGATCTTCCCTTCGGTCGCCGGATTGACCGCCGAGATACAGTTGAACATGGTGCTCTTGCCAGCACCGTTCGGGCCGATCAGCGCCATCACCTCGCCGGCTTTCACTGTCAGCGACATATTGTTGTTGGCGACCAGGCCGCCAAAGCGCTTGGTCACTTCGCGGGCATCGAGCAGTACGCTGTCCTTGGCCACCGGTGGGCGCCTGGGCAAGACTTCGCCCTGCGGCACGTCGCGTACCATAGTGCGCGACGGCAGCAGGCGCATGATCACCGGCCACAAGCCGGCGCGCGCCTTCTGCAGGATGAGCACCATGGCCAGGCCGAAGACGATGATCTCGAAGTTGCCGCTCTGGCCGAGCAGTTGCGGCAGCCAGTCCTGCAGCCACTGTTTCAGGATGGTGATGACGCCGGCGCCGAGCACGGCACCCCAGACGTGGCCGATGCCGCCGACCACCGCCATGAACAGGTATTCGATGCCCTGGTTCAGCGCGAACGGGGTCGGGTTCACGAAGCGTTGCAGGTGGGCGTACAGCCAGCCGGAAATGCTGGCCAGCAACGCAGCGATCAAGAAGATGACGATCTTCTCGCGGGCCGTGTTGACACCCATCGCCTCGGCCATCACGGTGCCGCCCTTGAGCGCCCGGATGGCGCGGCCGACGCGGGAGTCGAGCAGGTTGCTGATGCTGACGATGGCGAGCAGGACGACCAGCCAGATCAGGTAGAAGAATTCGCGACCCGACTTCAGTTCCCAGCCAGCCAGCGACACGGCCGGAATGCCGGTGATGCCGGTATGGCCACCGAGGAATTCGACATTGCCGAACAGGAAGTAGAGGCTGATGCCCCAAGCGATGGTGCCCAGCGGCAGATAGTGGCCGCCCATGCGCAACGTGATGAACCCGAGCGACAAGGCGACGGCCGCAGTCAGCGCCATGCCGATGAACAGCGTCAGCCACGGAGAGACGCCATGCACGGTGGTCAGCCAGGCTGTAGTGTAGGCGCCGAGGCCAACGAAGGCCGCCTGGCCGAAGGAAGTCAGGCCGCCGACACCAGTCAGCAATACAAGACCAACGGCGACGATGGCGTAGAGACCGATGTAGTTGAGCAGGGTAACCGTGAATTCCGGCAGCAGCAGCGGGCTTACCCCGAGTACAGCAACGAACGCAAACAGGGGCAGGTGGCGGCGCAGGAAACTGCGCTTGCCCGATTTGCCCGGCGCAACGCCGGCGCTGACCTCATCGCCCTTTTCTTCCTCTTCCTCGATGTGGTGTGCGGTCAGCGAGCGCCAGAGCAGAACCGGGATGATCAGCGTGAAGACGATAACCTCCTTGAAGGCGCTGGCATAGAAGGAGGAATACGATTCGAGCAAACCGACCAGGATGGCACCCAGCGCCGCGATCGGGTACGAGGCCAGACCGCCGATGATGGCGCCAACGAAACCCTTGAGGCCGATCAGGAAACCGGAATCGTAGTAGATGGTAGTGATCGGCGCGATCAGAATACCGGAGAAGGCGCCAATGGCGGCGGCCAGCGTGAAGCACAGTTGCCCGGCGAGAACCGGCGGAATGCCCATCAGGCGAGCGCCGGTACGGTTCATGGCAGTGGCACGCAGCGCCTTGCCATAGATGGTACGTTCGAAGAAGAAATAGAGGCCAATGATGAGTAGGGCGGAGGCGACGACGACTAGGATGGTCTGCCCCTGCAGCGGAGCGCCGGCCAGTTCAAAGCTGAGATCGGTGAAGGCCGGTGTGCGCCAGCCCTCGGCGCCGAAGAAGAGCAGGCCGAGGCCGATCAGCGCCAAATGTACAGCCACCGAAACAATGAGCAGGACAAGCACCGGTGCACTGGCCAGCGGTTGAAAGGCGACACGGTAGATCATTGGGCCGAGCGGCACGACGAGCAGCATGGCGAGGACAACCTGGGCCCACAGCGGCATCTGGTTGGGGGGCATGGCGAACAGCCCTGCCGCAGCAAGCAGAGGGACGCCGACATTGACAATGAGCAGGGTCGGCAGCTTGGCATAGCGGCCATCGCGAACCAATCGATAACCGTCGAGTAGCGCAACCGCGGTACCGAGACCCAGTAGCAGCCAGACCGTGCCAGGAACCTGGCCGGCCTGCAGCGCGGCCAGAGTCAGCGCGCCGAAGGCGACGAACTCACCCTGCGGAATGAAGATGACACGGGTGACGGCGAAGACGAGGACCAGCGCAAGGGCAAGCAGCGCATAGATTGCACCGTTGGTGATGCCATCCTGGCCAAGGAGAAGGAGAATCTGGAGGTCCATGTGACCTAAATTAAAAAAGGAAAAGCGCGTTATACGCGCTAGGGACTGATTGGATTAGGCAGATAGATCGTGCAAAGCATCTGCTAGGCGCCGCCCCCACAGATGACCGCAGCAAATCCCCGTTGGACTGCACGATCAGCATGGCAAGGGAGCGGCAACAACACAGTCGCGAACCCGGTTATTTGAGCAGTTTCCAGGTGCCGTTTTCGACAGTCACCATCACACGGGCACGCTGATCGAAGCCCTGATGGTCGTTCGGCGTCAGGTTGAAGATACCGTGGGCGCCGGCGACGTTTTTCGTGCCTTCCAGTGCATCCCGTAGAGCGCGGCGGAATTCAACGGTGCCAGGCTTGGCTTTCTTCAATGCCACCGGAATGGCGCTCTGCAGCAATACGCCGGCATCCCAGGCATGACCACCGAAGGAGCTGACACTGCCCTTGCCGTAAGCGGCTTCGTACTTGGTAACATATTCTAGGGCAGACTTACGCACTGGATTGTCGGCCGGCAACTGGGCGGCAACCACCATCGGGCCGACCGGTAGGAAGGCGCCTTCGACATCCTTGCCGCCGACGCGCAGAAAGTCGTTGTTAGCAACGCCGTGCGTCTGGTAGATCAGGCCCTTGTAGCCTTTTTCCTTGAGCACCTTCTGCGGCAGGGCGGCCGGAGTCCCGGCACCGCCGACCAGCACAGCATCCGGCTTGGCAGCCATGATCTTGAGAATCTGACCGGTCACCGAGGTGTCGTTGCGCTGGTAGCGCTCACTGGCGACAATCTTCAGCTTGCGTGCCTCGGCGATCTTGGCGAATTCCTTGTACCAGCCTTCACCATAGGCGTCTGCAAAACCGATGTAGGCGACGCTCTGCACGTTCTTGTCGGTCATATGCTGGACCAGGGCCGTCGCCATGTGGGCGTCGTTCTGGGCTGTCTTAAAAACCCAGTGGCGCTTGGCGTCCATCGGCTCGACGACGATGGCTGAACCGGCCATCGAGATCAGCGGCGTCTCGTTCTCGACGGCGACGTCCATCATGGCCAACGAACTGGGTGTGGTCGACGAGCCGACAACAACGTCAACCTTGTTCTCGCTGATCAGCTTCTTGATGTTTCTGGTCGCCGCGGTCGGGTCGGTAGCATCGTCGAGCACGATGTAATTGACCTTCTGGCCACCGATAGTGGTCGGCAGCAGGGCAAAGGTGTTCTTTTCCGGAATGCCGAGCGAGGCTGCCGGGCCGGTTGCCGCGACGGAAACACCGACGTTGATATCGGCCAGCACAGCGGTGGACAAGGTAGCCAGAACGGCGAGAGTCAGCTTCTTGATCATGATTTCATCCCGGAAACGGAAAAACCGGAGTTTACCACGTGGGGTCCGGCCCTTTCCGGGCAGGACATGTGGGTTATCCCTTATTTGGCGAGCTTCCAGCCGCCATCTTTTATAGTGACCATGACCCGTGCGCGCTGGTCGAGGCCGAGGTGATCGTTGGCGCTCATATTGTAGACTCCGTGCGAGCCAGCCACACTCTTGGTCGCCTCCAGCGCATCGCGCAGGGCGACGCGGAACTCCTTGCTGCCCGGCTGCGCCTTCTTCAGCGCAACCGGAGCGGCATTGGCCAGCAGTATGCCGGCATCCCAGGCATAGCCGCCGAAGGCATTGACGCTACCCTTGCCATGCACGCCTTCATACTTGGTCACATACTCCACAGCCGATTTTTTGACCGGGTTGTCGACCGGTAACTGGGCGGCGACCAGTACCGGACCTGAGGGCAACACGGTGTCCTCGCAATCCTTGCCACAGACGCGCAGGAAATCGTTGTTGGCCACACCATGGGTCTGGTAGATGATGCCCTTGTAACCCTTTTCCTTCAGGGATTTCTGCGGCAGGGCAGCCGGTGTACCGGCCCCCCCGATCAGCACGGCATCCGGCTTGGCGGAGAGCACCTTGAGCACCTGGCCGGTCACCGAGGTATCGACGCGATTGAAGCGCTCGTTGGCAACGACCTTGATCTTGCGCACTTCGGCCAATTTGGAGAACTCGTTCCACCAACCTTCGCCGTAGGCGTCAGAGAATCCGATATAGGCCACGCTCTTCACGTTGTTATTGGTCATGTGCTCGACGATCGCGGTCGACATCTGGGCATCGTTCTGCGGCGTCTTGAACACCCACTTACGCTTGGCGTCCATCGGTTCGACAATACGCGCCGAGGCAGCCAGGGCGATCATCGGCGTTTCCGCTTCAGCGGCTACATCGACCATAGCCAGCGAATTCGGGGTGGTGGTCGAACCGATGATCAGGTCGACGTTGCTTTCGCTAATCAATTTCTTGGCGTTCCGCACCGCCGTCGTCGTGTCCGAGGCATCGTCGAGCACGATGTAGTTGACCTTCTGGCCGGCAATAGTCTTCGGCAGCAGGTCGATCGTGTTCTTTTCCGGAATGCCGAGCGAGGCTGCCGGGCCAGTGGCCGACAGGGTCACGCCGACGTTGATGTCTGCCATGGCTGTCGCTGCAAAAGTTGCCAGCAGCGAAGCAAATACTGTTTTTCTCATTGTTTTGTCTCCTCTGGATGAATCGCTTACGTAAAGGTGAAAAGCTATGGCCAAACGCCCATTCGTGCAAGCCAGCGAGTCAATCGAGCGTGATAAAGTCACTTTTTTGTGCAAAAACAGGGGCTACCATGTTTTCTGGAATCATCGCGGCGGTCGGCCGCATCACCCAACTCACTCCTCGCGAGGTCGGCTACCGCCTGCACGTTGATGCCGGCAAACTCGACCTCTCCGATGTGGCGCTTGGCGACTCCATCGCCCACAACGGCGTCTGCCTGACCGTGGTGGGCAAGGAAGGCAATAGCTTCGCTGTCGACGTGTCACCGGAAACCCTGTCGTGCACGGTCGGCCTCGATGCCCCCGGCCCGGTGAACCTGGAAAAGGCGCTGCGCCTGTCCGACGTGATCGGCGGCCATCTGGTATCCGGCCATGTCGACGGCGTTGGCGAAGTGCTGCGCTTCGACCCGGTAGGCGACAATCGTCTGCTCGAAATCCGCGCCCCAAAGGACATCGCCCGCTACATCGCACGCAAAGGTTCAATCGTCGTCAATGGCACCAGCCTGACCACGAACGCAGTTAACGGTACGGATTTCACCATCAACCTTATCCCGCACACGCTCGAAAACACCACGCTGAATCACCTGAAGCCGGGCAGCAAGGTCAATCTGGAGGTCGACCTAATCGCCCGATACTGCGAGCGTTTACTGAGTGCTGAACGCGAGTAAGCGCTTACCATGTCCAGTCGTGCTGCCATTTGGATACTGGCCGTTGGCCTGCTGAGCGGTTGCACCGGCTACGACGCGGTCGGCCGACTTCCTGTTGGCGCCCGCCTGGCCGACATCGAGCGCCAGATGGGCTTTCCAGCCCTGCGCTGGCAAGAGCCCGGAGGAGGTGAAACCCTGGTCTATCCCTTTGGAAGCATGGGTTTTCACACCTTCTTCGTGCGTGGCGATGCCGACGGCCGCTTTATTGCCCGCGAAAATGTACTGACCACAACGTATTTCAACCGCATCGGAGCCGGCATGACACAGGAAGAGGTTATCCGTACCATTGGCCCACCGGTGTCAGCGTGGACTGTCTATTTCAAGGCCCGCGACGAACTGGTCTGGGAATGGCGCTATTGCGACGCCTGGAACGAGCCAGCCCGCTTCAACGTACTGTTCGACGGCACGACACTGCGCGTGCGCTCGACCATGTCCGCCACCGAACGCATACGTGCTGTGTTCGAGCCGGGCACAATCCGGACTTGGTGCTAATTACCGCCTGAATTATTGGGTGGCAAAACCACCAAAATCACTGTCGGGCAGCTATTCCGCACGCAGAATCCCATAATCGCATTGCCATCACTCTGCCTGAATTGGGACATTGAATTGGGACACCAAGCAGTTTCAACAGAACAATTCAGGCCAACGGAGGGGCGTTTGCAAGGCTTGTTTGTTACAAGCGCTTACGTATTACTCGCCCGTAACTCCTTGAAATACAGACCATCCACCCCCATAATTGAAAGCATGGTTGTAATTCCGGCAATCTGGAGGCGTTCTGGACAGGGGTTCGATTCCCCTCACCTCCACCCAAGAGCATTCCGCTGAGTGCGTTTGGATGGGGGTGTACTGGCTTCGACAGGGCGGGCAAAGGTGCGCAGGCAACTCGTCAGGCGATCGACGTTAATGAAGCAAACTCCATAATTGCCAATGATGAGCAATTCGCTATCGCCGCCTAAAAACGGCTAGCTGGGGCCGCTGAAGCCTTATTACCCAAGACAGCCGGCGGGGACTTCGGTCCCCGTCGTCAATTCCAGGGTCACTATTCCGAATTCCTTTTTCAGCTATCCAGTCGGAAAACGATGGGCACAATGACCGAGGCCTCGATCGGCTCGTCGCCACGCTTGGCCGGTACGAAACGCCAGCGCGCCACCGCCTGCTTGGCGGCTTCGTCGAGGCGATCGAAGCCGCTGCTTTTCTCCAGTTCGACCGAGGCTGGAGTGCCATCCGCCGACACACGAACCTTGAGCAGTACCTTACCCTCTTCACCCAGACGACGGGATAGCGGCGGGTATTTCGGCTCCGGATTATTCAGGTAGGCGACGTTGAACCGGGCTGCAGTCACTGCTACAGAAGCTGGCGAGGTCTGCGCCACGGCAACCGGGGCCGGTGGCGTGGCGACGGGGGCCGGAACACTGAAGGTGGTCGGACTGGCAACGGGCTCGGCAGCAACTGCGATGATCTGACGGGGCGAAGGTGTTGGTTTGGTCGGAACCGGAGCTGGGGGCGGCTGCGGTTTGCTCGGCGGCATGGGCACGGGTGGTGCCGCGACTGGCCGCAAGGCGGCGGGTTTCTCGATCAGCTTGACCAAGATTGCGCTGGGCTCCGGAATTTCGAGCTGACCGATAGCACGTTTCAGCGGATAGAACAGCACGGCGGCATGCAAAGCCACGGCAATCAGGAAAAAACGGCCACTCCGACGCCATTCGGGCGTTTCAGATACGAAATGAAAGGCAGGATCGGCAAGCATTTTGTTATTTTACGTGCTCGACGACCCATTGTTCGAGTTGCTCGGCGGGCTGCACGCCCGAGCGGCCTTGCCGGGCACCACGGCCGTCGTAGAAGTAGGTACGCGGCAGTTCGCCATACCAGCGGCGGTCGATTTCATAGCGCAGGCGTTCCGGCTGGGCGTCGGCAAATACCCAACGCGCCTGTCGCCAGACCCCGTAGTCCTGTGCCAGGCGCTCCAATTCCGGGGTTTCAGCCGGCGTGTCGGCGGCGACGAGAACCACCTCCAGCTTCGGATACTTGCGGGCCAGTTCGCCGAGCGCCTTCAGTTCTGTCGGGCAATGCGCACAGGTGGCCGACCAGAAGGCGAGGATGAAGGGCTTTCCCTTGTGCTGGTGCTCGATCTTCTGCAGCGAACCGCCGACGAAGGGGGCCATGTCGGCCTGGGCCAGTCC
>JAGWUW010000111.1 GCA_028868235.1 Betaproteobacteria bacterium
AAGCTCAGCCACATCATCCGCCAGGCGCCGTTCGCCCAGGCCCATCTGAAAGACCAGGACGTCACCGTCGATTTCAGCGACGTTACCTCCCCGAACGACCGCGTGGCCGTCATCGCCACCTTGCCGCTGACCGACAACGAAACATGGACCGACATGCCGCCGGGAAGCCTGTGGTGGTTCGAGGAAGGCACCCCGGTCAAAACCCTAGCCACCCGCCCAGGCCCCATAAAAAAACCGGCCTGATCCGGCCGGTCGTTCATTTGGACAAGGCTTATGCAGTCCAGTATCAGGACAGTTTGCGGAAGTCCTCTTCCGCCTTGCCCATCTCAACGTCCATGGCGGAGGAATTTCCCGCATCACCCGCCGAAACAACAGCGGTATTTGGCTTGGAAACAAGACGTGCAGCGAGAATCCCCAGTTCGTAAAGCAGGCACATCGGAATGGCCAACGCCAGCTGCGACACCACGTCCGGCGGCGTCACCACCGCGGCGACCACGAAAGCACCGACAATGAAATAGGAACGCCATTCCTTGAGCTTGTCGACAGTCACCAAACCCAACTTGACCAGTACGACTAGCGCCACCGGCACTTCGAAGGTGATGCCAAAAGCGAGGAACATGGTCATCACGAAGGAGAGGTAGGCTTCGATGTCCGGTGCCGGCGTGATGCTCTTAGGGGCAAAGCTAGCGATGAAACTGAACACCTGGCCAAAGACGAAGAAGTAGCAGAACGACATGCCGGCGATGAAAAGCAAGGTGCTGGAAATGATCAGCGGAATACCAAGACGTTTCTCATGGGCATATAGACCGGGAGCAATGAAGGCCCAAGCCTGGTAGAGGATGTACGGCAAAGCGAATACGAAGGCGACCATCGCCGTCACCTTGAGCGGTACCATAAACGGCGTAATGACGCCGATGGCGACCATCTTGGTTCCTTCTGGCAGGGCTTTGGTCAACGGCGCCGCCAGAATGTCGTAGATTTCGCCCGGTCCCGGGTAGATGCACAGAACGCCAAACACCACGGCAATGGCAATCAGGCTGCGCAGCAAACGGTCACGCAACTCGACCAGATGCGAGATGAATGATTCTTCCTGGAGGTCGCTCATGCGCTGGGTTTGCTCGTCGTATCGGCAGCTGGCGGCAGGCCTTCGGCCAGCTTGGCAGCGGATTGCAGCTCAGCGGCTGCCTCCTGGGCCGGCGCCTCAATAGCGGAACGCGCCGCGTCGAACTCCTTACGCACCGACTCTTCCATGGCACGGGCGGAATCGGCGACCTGTGTCTGTAGCTTCTTCAACTCGTCGAGCTGGATTTCGCGATTGATGTCCGACTTGACGTCGTTGACATAACGCTGGGCGCGGCCAAGCAAATGGCCGAGCGTACGCGCCACCTTGGGCAGACGCTCGGGGCCAATGACAATCAGCGCCACGATGCCGATTACCATCAATTCGGAAAAACCGATATCGAACATATCTGATTACTAGTTTGGTTACTAGTTTCTAGCTTAACGCTAACGACTAGCGACTGATTACTAGCCTTTCGTCTTTTCCTTGACTTCGACGTCGATGGTCTGGCCGCCGACTTGTTGGGTAGGCTGTGCTGCGTCGGTCGGCTTGTTGTCGGCACTAGCTTCCTTCATGCCATCCTTGAACCCCTTGACTGCGCCACCGAGGTCCTGGCCGACGTTACGCAGCTTCTTGGTGCCGAAAATGAGCATGACGATGACCAGAACGATCAGCCAGTGCCAAATGGAAAAACTGCCCATGGTTTGTCTCCTAGATGCGTTTCAGCATGGGGCCGACCGGGTCTGGACCGCCCACGATATGCGCGTGCAGGTGCGGCACTTCCTGTTGCCCCACACGACCGGTGTTAATGATGACTCGAAATCCATCCGGGCTACCTTGAGCTATCGCAATTTCGTTGGCTTTTGCCAGAATTTTGCCCAGAACAAGGGTATCTTCCCGCGTCACCGACGCCAGCGAGGTGATGTGCTTTTTCGGAATCACCAGCACATGCACCGGGCGAGCGGGGTTGATGTCGTTGAAGGCAAGGATATCCTCATCCTCGTAGACCTTGGTCGAGGGGATTTTCCCGGCAACGATCTTGCAGAAGATGCAATCGTTCACTTCTGGCCTCGCGATGCCTTCTCATCGATACCGGAAATACCTTCGCGGCGGCGCATTTCCTGCGACACATCCTCGATGCTCATGTCGAAGAAAGCCAAGAGAACCAGGATGTGATAAATCACATCGGTCGATTCCCGAACGATGTTCAGGCGCTTGCCATCCTTGCCAGCCATGATCAGTTCGGCACATTCCTCGCCGATTTTCTTCAGGATCGAATCCGGTCCATCGGCGAACAGCTTGGCGGTATACGACTTTTCCGGGTCGGCATGCTTGCGCGAAGCCAGCGTCTCGGAAAGACGGTGCAGGATGTCATGCGTGCTCATTTGTAGATTTCCTTCGGGTCTTTCAAAACCGGATCAACGGGCATCCACCGATCCCCGTGCAATTCATTGAAGAAGCAGCTTTCCCGCCCGGTATGACAGGCAATGCCACCCACTTGTTCGATGGAAAGCAGCAACACGTCGCCGTCGCAGTCGGTGCGGATGGATTTCACTTTCTGGAAGTGACCTGATTCCTCACCCTTGCGCCACAGACGCTTTCTTGAACGCGACCAGTATACCGCGTTGCTGCAAGCGATCGTTTCCTGCAGCGACTCGCGGTTCATGTAGGCGAACATGACGACACGACCGTTCTGGTCCTGTGCGATGGCTGGAATCATGCCGTCGGCGTCCCATTTCAGGGCAGCCAGCCAGTCGAGGGAATTGTCCAGATCGCTCACAGGCGGACTTCGATTCCGCGTGCCGCCATGTATTCCTTGGCCTGGCGCACAGTGTATTCGCCAAAGTGGAAGATGGAGGCGGCCAGCACAGCGTCGGCACGCCCTTCGGACACGCCGTCTGCAAGGTGTTGTAGATTACCGACACCGCCGGAGGCAATGACCGGAATCCTGACCGCGTCGGACACGCCGCGCGTCAGCGGCAAATCGAAACCATTCTTGGTCCCGTCGCGGTCCATGCTGGTGAGCAGGATTTCACCGGCGCCCAGCGCCTCGACCTTTTTCGCCCATTCGATAGCGTCCAGCCCGGTATCGTTGCGACCACCGTGCGTAAACACATGCCACTTGCCCGGCGCGACCTGCTTGGCGTCAATGGCCACGACGATGCACTGCGAGCCGACCTTGCTGCTAGCGTCGAAGACCAGATCGGGATTCTGCACGGCCGCCGTATTCATCGACACCTTGTCGGCACCGGCATTGAGCAGACGGCGGACATCCTCGACCTTGCGGACGCCGCCGCCAACGGTCAATGGAATGAAAACCTGTTCGGCGCAGGCTTCGACAATGTGCAGGATGATGTCACGCTGATCGGACGACGCGGTGATATCGAGGAAGGTCACCTCGTCGGCCCCCTGCTCGTTGTAGCGGCGGGCAATCTCGATCGGGTCGCCGGCGTCGCGCAGGCCGACAAAATTGGTACCTTTGACGACACGGCCAGCCGTGACGTCGAGACAGGGAATGATGCGTTTCGCGAGCATCAGGCGCCCAGCTCGTCGGCGAGCTTCTGGGCGGCAGCGAAGTCTAGCGAGCCGTCGTAGATGGCCCGGCCAGCAATGGTGCCGACCACGCCCTCGCCTTCAACAGCGCACAGCGCCTTGATGTCGTCGAGGTTGGACAAGCCGCCGGAAGCGATGACCGGAATAGTCAGCGCCTGCGCCAAACGAACGGTAGCTTCGATATTGATGCCGGACAGCATGCCATCGCGGCCGATATCGGTGTAGATGATCGACTCGACGCCGTAATCCTCGTACTTCTTGCCGAGATCGACCACGTCGTGACCGGTCAGCTTGGACCAGCCGTCAGTCGCCACCTTGCCATCCTTGGCGTCCAGACCAACGATGATGTGCCCAGGGAAGGCAACGCAGGCGTCGTGCAGGAAACCGGGGTTCTTGACCGCAGCAGTACCGATGATGACATAAGACAATCCGCCGTCGAGGCAGGCCTCGATGGTGTCGAGATCGCGGATGCCGCCACCGAGCTGGACCGGGATTTCGTCCCCGACTTCGGCCAGGATGGCTTTGATCGCCGCCGCATTCTTCGGCTTACCGGCGAAAGCACCGTTCAGGTCAACCAGATGCAGGCGCCGCGCGCCCTTGTCCAGCCAGTGTCGCGCCTGTTCGGCGGGACTTTCGGAAAAAACGGTGGCCTGTTCCATCAGGCCCTGCTTCAAACGGACGCACTGGCCGTCCTTGAGGTCAATCGCAGGAATAATCAGCATGGGAGTCTAGGAGAATAAATTCGACGAAAGCGAATCAGGGGTGCCACTCGACAAAGTTTTTCAGCAATTGCAAACCGTCGCGGGCGCTTTTCTCGGGGTGGAATTGAACCGCGAAGATATTATCCCGCCCCACCGCACAGGTAAAGGGGACGCCATATTCGCAGGTGCCAGTCACCAAAGCCGCATCGGCGGGCTGCACGAAATAGCTGTGCACAAAATAGAAGCGGGCGCCATCTGCGATGCCGCTCCACAAGGCGTGCGGCACTTGGTGAACCTCGTTCCAGCCCATGTGCGGCACCTTCAGGCGCTCGCCGGTAGCCAGAAACATTTTTTCATCCGGGAAACGAACGACATTGCCGGAGAATACGCCAAGCGCGGGAACGTTACCTTCGTCGCTATGCTCGAACAGCATCTGTTCGCCAACGCAGATACCGAGGAAAGGCTTTTCCTTTGCCGCCTGAATGACGGCTGCCCTCAGACCACGTGCATCAAGTTCAGCCATGCAGTCCGGCATGGCACCCTGGCCGGGAAAGACGACACGCTCGGCCGCCGCAACCACCGCCGGATCAGCGGTGACGACGACAGGTTTGCCACCTGACACGTGCTCCAACGCCTTCGATACCGAACGCAGATTGCCCATGCCGTAGTCGATGACGGCGATGGCGCCGTTGACCTTGCCACCAGCGCTCACAGCGTACCTTTCGTGGACGGCATGGCACCGGCCATGCGCGGATCGGGCGTTACTGCCATACGCAGGGCGCGACCGAAGGCCTTGAAGATGGTCTCGGCCTGGTGGTGGGCGTTCTTGCCGCGCAGGTTGTCAATGTGCAGAGTCATGCCGGCATGGTTGACAAGGCCGTGGAAAAACTCAGAAACCAGATCGACGTCGAACTGGCCGATCATCGCCCGCGTGAAATCGACATGGAGTTCCAGGCCGGGACGGCCGGAGAGATCAATCACGACGCGCGACAAGGCTTCGTCGAGCGGCACGTAGCTATGGCCGTAGCGGGTCAGCCCCTTCTTGTCGCCCCATGCCTTGGCCAGCGCCTGGCCGAAGGTGATACCGATATCCTCGACAGTGTGGTGCGCATCGATGTGCAGGTCGCCCTTGGCATCGATATCGAGGTCGATCAGGCCGTGTCGGGCGATCTGGTCGAGCATGTGGTCGAGGAAAGGCACACCGGTGGCGAATTTGCCCTGGCCGGTGCCATCGAGATTGAGACGCACGGTTATCTGCGTTTCGAGGGTATTACGGGTAACTTCGGATTGCCGCATGACGGTTGGCTGCAAAACGTTGAATCGGAAGGGCATGATACCATTTCGTCCTGATTTTCCGCTTTCCGTGAATTCCCCATGAGCCGCTTCTGGAGCCAGGTCGTCAACGACCTCACCCCCTACGTCCCGGGCGAGCAGCCCAAGATCGCCAATCTGATCAAGCTGAACACCAACGAGAACCCCTATCCGCCCTCGCCCAAGGTACTGGCGGCAATTCAGGCGGAACTCAATGGCGACGCAGCACGCCTGCGCCTATACCCAGACCCCAATGCCGACCTGCTCAAGACGTCCGTGGCTAGGCTTCATAGTGTCTCGGCGCAGCAGGTGTTCGTCGGCAACGGTTCGGACGAGGTGCTGGCCCACATTTTCATGGCGCTACTCAAGCACGACGCGCCGATCCTATTCCCCGACATCACCTACAGTTTCTACCCCGTGTATTGCGGTCTGTACGGTGTCGACTACCAAAGCGTGCCCCTGGCCGACGACTTCTCCATCAATCCGGCCGACTACGTGGGCAAGCCGAACGGCGGCATCATTTTTCCCAACCCCAACGCACCAACCGGCCGCCTGCTCGCCCTCAATGCTATCGAACAAATCGCACAGGCCAATCCGGATTCGGTCATCGTCATCGATGAAGCCTATGTCGACTTTGGCGGTGAGTCCGCGATCAAGCTTGTCGACCGCTACGACAACCTATTGGTGGTTCATACGCTATCCAAGTCACGCTCGCTAGCCGGCCTGCGTGTCGGCTTCGCAGTCGGCCATCGCGCCCTGATCGACGGACTCGAGCGGGTCAAGAACAGCTTCAACTCCTACCCGTTGGACCGTTTGGCCATTGTTGGTTCCGTCGCGGCCATTGAAGATACCGTCCACTTCGAGCAGTGCTGCCAGGCGGTCATCGCCACACGCGACGCCTTGTCGACCGATCTGAAACAGCTCGGTTTCGAGGTCCTGCCGTCAGCAGCCAACTTCATCTTCGTCCGCCACCCGCAGCGCGACGCCGGGGAACTGGCCAAAGCGCTGCGCGATCAAAGCATCATCGTCCGCCACTTCAAGCTACCGCGTATCGATCAGTTCCTACGCATTACCGTCGGCACCGATGCCGATTGTAAAGCCCTGGTCGACGCCCTGCGCCAAATCACCGCCTGACAACCATGGAAACCATCTGGAAACGCCCCGACGGCAGCATCGTCGCCTGCACCGAGAAAATCAAGGTACTGCGCGAGAACCTCGAAGAATTGCGCCAGATGGCGCAGGACGCCTTCGAGGATGCCTTGCTGATGGAGTGCGAGGAAGGCCAGATCCGCGCCGTGTTCCAGGATGTAATCGGCGGGCTGGTGAACCCCTACAACAAGGATTAGCAGGCCCCAAAGGATTTCCCTTAGCGGGGTTCGCTCGGATCGGGTGTCAGGATACGACGCACCTCCCCAATTAGCGCCTGTAAGGCATCGGCCAAGGGCACGGCATAATCGGAGAGATTTGTTTCCCCGCGATGGGCAGCCTCGAGCAGTTCATTGGCCGATCTCATCACGATGACCGCTCCCAAATTGCCGGCAGCCCCCTTGAGTGCATGGGCCATAGCACGCATCCCCGCCACATCCCCCTCGTCAGCCAAGCAACGCAGTTGCTCCGGGTCACCTGCATGCTGATCGCACAACAACATCAATAGCCTAAGGTAGAGCGGCCGCCGGTTTCCTACCATCGTCAACCCTTGCACCAGATCTAGGCCATCTATTGTGGCTAGGCGGGACTCAAGGTCACCGACCGGTGCGACACTCTCTTTTCCGACTTTTGCAAGCTGCCGCCCACGTTCTGGCAACCATTTCAACATGGCACCGTAAAGCAGCTCCGGATCGAAGGGTTTGGATACGAAGTCATTCATCCCGGCCACCAAACAATTGCGTCGGTCTTCCTCGAAGACGTTGGCTGTCATGGCGAGAATGGGAGTCTTCCCCAAGCCCGGCAGGCGGCGGATTTCCCGGGTCGCCGCCAAACCGTCGAGCTGTGGCATCTGCACATCCATCAGGATCAGGTCGTAACCACCCACCCCTGCCATGTCGACAGCAGCCCTCCCGTCAATAGCGGTATCGACAAGCAGACCAACAGCCTGCAACACATCGCGCGCGACCTCGCGGTTGATCTCGTTGTCCTCAACCAGCAGGATTCTCGCGCCGGCTCGGCTCGCGGCCAGCACCGCAGCGGCATCGAGACGGCGGGCAGCCTCCATTTTCGGCCC
>JAGWUW010000112.1 GCA_028868235.1 Betaproteobacteria bacterium
GGCCGCGGCGTCATCACCGCCATCAACTTCCTTGAAGAAGAAGGCGCCTACGACGAAGACCTCGACTTCGTGTTCTACGACGTGCTGGGCGACGTGGTCTGCGGCGGCTTCGCCATGCCGATCCGCGAGAACAAGGCTCAGGAAATCTACATCGTCTGCTCCGGCGAGATGATGGCCATGTACGCGGCCAACAACATCTCCAAGGGCATCGTGAAGTACGCCAACTCCGGTGGCGTGCGTCTGGCCGGCCTGATCTGCAACAGCCGCAACACCGACCGCGAAGACGAACTGATCATGGCCCTGGCCGCCCGCCTCGGCACCACCATGATCCACTTCGTGCCGCGTGACAACGCCGTGCAGCACGCCGAAATCCGTCGTATGACCGTCATCGAATACGACCCGAAGCACAAGCAGGCCGACGAATACCGTCAGCTGGCGATGAAGATCAACAACAACACCAACTTCGTCATCCCGACCCCGATCGAGATGGAAGAGCTGGAAGACCTGCTGATGGAATTCGGCATCATGGAAGCGGAAGACGAGTCCATCGTCGGCAAGACCGCCGCCGACCTGGCTGCCTAAGCAACACCCCGCACGCCCCGGCGGGGGCTTTGGCTCCCGCCACTTTCAACCAGTACGTCGGCCACAGATTGGTGGCGACGTCAGGAGGAAAAAATGACGACTCTGTCTCGTGAAGAAACCGATGCCCTCATCGCCGAGGTGCTTGAGGTTTACCCGGAAAAAGCCAAGAAGGACCGTACGAAGCACCTCGCTTCCAACGACGTTACTATCGAACAATCCAAGAAGTGCATCACTTCCAACCGCAAGTCCCTGCCGGGCGTCATGACCATCCGTGGTTGTGCCTACGCCGGTTCCAAGGGTGTGGTCTGGGGTCCGATCAAGGACATGATCCACATCTCGCACGGCCCGGTCGGCTGCGGCCAGTATTCCCGCGCCGGTCGCCGTAACTACTACGTCGGCACCACCGGCGTCGACACCTTCGGCACGATGAACTTCACCTCGGACTTCCAGGAAAAGGACATCGTCTTTGGCGGCGACAAGAAGCTCGCCAAGCTGATCGAGGAAGTCGAACAACTGTTCCCGCTGCACAAGGGTATTTCGGTCCAGTCCGAGTGCCCGATCGGCCTGATCGGCGACGACATCGAGTCCGTCTCCAAGAAGGCTTCCGCCGCCCTCGGCAAGCCGGTCGTCCCGGTGCGTTGCGAAGGTTTCCGCGGCGTGTCGCAGTCCCTCGGCCACCACATCGCCAACGACGCGATCCGTGACTGGGTGCTCGACAAGCGCGACGGCCAGGCCTTCGAATCGACCCCGTACGACGTCGCCATCATCGGTGACTACAACATCGGCGGCGATGCCTGGGCCACCCGCATCCTGCTCGAAGAGATGGGTCTGCGCGTCGTCGCCCAGTGGTCCGGCGACGGCACCATCGCCGAGATGATGAACACGCCGAAGGTCAAGCTGAACCTGCTGCACTGCTACCGTTCGATGAACTACATCTCGCGCCACATGGAAGAGAAGTACGGCATTCCCTACATGGAATACAACTTCTTTGGGCCGACCAAGATCGTCGAATCCTGCCGCAAGATCGCCGCCTTCTTCGACGACACCGTCAAGGAGAAGACTGAGGCCATGATCGCCCGCTACCAAGTCATGATGGATGCCATCATCGCCAAGTACAAGCCGCGTCTGCAGGGCAAGAAGGTCATGCTCTACGTCGGCGGCCTGCGTCCGCGTCACGTCATCGGCGCCTACGAAGATCTCGGCATGGAAGTCATCGGTACCGGCTACGAGTTCGCCCACAACGACGACTACGACCGCACGATTAAGGAAATGGGTGACGCCACCCTGCTCTACGACGACGTCACTGGCTTCGAACTGGAAGAGTTCGTCAAGCGCCTGAAGCCCGACATGGTCGGCTCCGGCATCAAGGAAAAGTACATCTTCCAGAAGATGGGCATTCCGCTGCGCCAGATGCACTCCTGGGACTACTCCGGTCCGTACCACGGTTACGACGGTTTCGCGATCTTCGCCCGTGACATGGACATCGCCCTTTCCAACCCGACCTTCAAGAACCTGGTTCCGCCCTGGAAAAAGGTTGCTGAAGAAGAAGTGAAGAAGGCCGCCTAAGTTTCAGGAATTGGGAAACAGGCGATGGCGGCGGGTGATTGCGGACTTCGCGTCCTTCACCCGCCCCCTCTCCCGGGACCCTGATCTTCAACCTTGCGCCCGGCACTGCAGATGAGCGGTACGGGCAAGGAGATAGCAATGCAAACCGCAGACAACATCAAGCCCTGTTATCCGCTGTTCCGCGACGACGACTACAAGAAGAACCTGGCCGAGAAGCGCGTCCAGTTCGAGGAAGGTCACGGCGCCGACAAGGTCTTCGAGACCTTCATGTGGACGACGACCCAGGAATACCAGGAACTCAACTTCAAGCGCGAAGCCCTGACCGTCGATCCGGCCAAGGCCTGCCAGCCGCTTGGCGCCGTCCTCTGCGCCTCCGGCTTCCACAAGACCCTGCCCTACGTGCATGGCTCGCAAGGCTGCGTTGCCTACTTCCGCAGCTACTTCAACCGTCACTTCAAGGAACCGTGCTCCTGCGTGTCCGACTCCATGACGGAAGACGCAGCCGTGTTCGGCGGCCAGAAGAACATGTTCGACGGTCTGGAAAACGCCAAGGCCATCTACAAGCCGGACATGATCGCCGTCTCCACCACCTGCATGGCCGAAGTCATCGGTGACGACCTCAACGCCTTCATCAACAACTCGAAGAAGGCCGGCCACATTCCGCAGGACTACCCGGTTCCCTTCGCACACACCCCGTCCTTCGTCGGTTCGCACACCACCGGCTGGGACAACATGGAAGAAGGCATCCTCCGCTACTTCACGCTGAACGACATGGAAGGCAAGGTTGTCGGCTCGAACAAGAAGGTCAACATCGTTCCGGGCTTCGAGACCTACCTCGGCAACTCCCGCGTCATCAAGCGCATGCTGACCGAAATGGGCGTCGGCTACACCATGCTGTCCGATCCGACCGATGTCTTCGACACCCCGGCTGACGGCGAATTCCGCATGTACGCCGGCGGTACGACGATGGATGAAGTCAAGGACGCGCCGAACGCCTACACGACGCTGCTGATGCAACCGTCCCAGCTGGAAAAGACGAAGAAGTTCGTCGAGAACACCTGGAAGCACGACGTGCCGAAGCTCAACATCCCGATGGGTGTCGAGTGGACCGACGAGTTCCTGATGAAGGTCTCCGAAGTCACCGGCCAGCCAATCCCGGCCTCGCTGGAACTGGAACGCGGCCGCTGCATGGACCTGATCTCCGACAGCCACGCCTGGCTGCATGGCAAGAAGTTCGCCCTCTACGGCGACCCGGACTTCGTCATGGGCATGGTCAAGATCCTGCTCGAAGTGGGCGCCGAGCCGACCCACATCCTGTCCCACAACGCCAACAAGCGCTGGGGCAAGCAAATGGAGAAGCTGCTCGCCTCCAGCCCGTTCGGCACCCTGGGCAAGGTCTATGTCGGCAACGACCTGTGGCACATGCGCAGCCTGTGCTTCACGGACAAGCCGGACTTCCTGATCGGCAACTCCTACGGCAAGTACATCCAGCGCGACACCCGCCACAAGGGTGAAGAGTTCGAAGTACCGCTGATCCGTATCGGCTTCCCGATCTTCGACCGTCACCATCAGCATCGTGCCACCACCATGGGCTACGAAGGGATGATGTCCGTGGTCACCCAGCTGACCAACGCTGTCCTTGAGCAACTCGACAAGGAAACGATCGGCATGGGCACCACCGACTACAACTTCGACCTGGTCCGCTAACCCGGATCACCTGCGCCCCGCCAGTCGGCAACGGCGGGCGGGGCGCAGGCACGCGAGCGTCTTGCCAAACCTAGGGAGAACAAAATGGCCAACATCATGATCCGCCAGGGCGAAAAGGGATTGATCTTTTACCTCCCGAAGCGCGACCTGGAAGCCTCCATCGAGTCCATCGAATTCGACACCGCCGACAAGTGGGGTGGCGAACTGAAGCTGGACAACGGGGGTTCGTACTACATCGATCCGATCGCCAAGCCGCCCCGCCTGCCCATTTCCCTGCGTGCCAAGCGCCTTGGTGCGGCAGAGGACTAAGTTTGTTGAACCTGACCGCCCAGCCAGCCACACGCCAGCCAGGGCGGATTTAAAGGAGAGCATCATGGCAATGAAAATCGACCCCGACATGTGCACCGCCTGCGGCGACTGCAAGCCGGTCTGCCCGACCAAGTCGATCAGCTCCGGCAAGATCTTCTTCAAAATCGACGCCGCCACCTGCACGGAATGCGACGGCCACAACGACTCCCCGCTCTGCGTGGATGTCTGCCCGTCCGGCTGCATCAGCCCGGCCTGATCCGGCAGTCTCTTGAGCCGAGCGCCAGTGCAAGGCTGGCGCTCCACTGAAGACACTGCCAGGAGCCCATCATGTCGCCCTCCCCCATCGCTTCCCGCGAAGCCGCGCTGCGCATCGCGCTGGCTGCCCGTGCCCTGAACGGCCTCGACGTCAGGGCCTTCGTCGGCGCTCTGATTGAAAAACTGGAACCGCCGCTTACCGAAGCCAAGCTCGGCAAGCTGACCGTCGAGGACCTGCGCATCATCCTGGCCGGCGATTTCGCAGAGCAGGGCTGCCATGTCGGCGTCGAGGGCGAACAGCTCAAGGAAGCCGTCCGCCTGCTCTGGGGCCAGGGCATCGAAAACGGCGACTTTCCGGTCATCGAGGCCTATGCCGACGGTGAAATGCCCGGCTCCATCCGTGTCGCCGTCGCCGCCAATCGCGGCGAGAACCTCGACGGCCATTTCGGTTCCTGCGACCGCTTCCTGATCTACCAGGTCGGCCAGCAGGCAATCAAGCTAATCGACGTGCGCAGCACCGCCGAGGCCGACGGCGCCGAGGACAAGAATGCTGCCCGCTCGGCCCTGATCAACGACTGCCAGATCGTCTACATCCAGTCCATCGGCGGCCCGGCCGCCGCCAAGGTGGTACGCGCCGGCGTCCATCCGGTCAAGAAGCCAACCGGTGGTCCGGCCCGCGAAGCCCTTGCCGAGCTGCAGGGCCGCCTCTCCTGCCCACCGCCCTGGCTGGCCCAGATCATGGGCGTACCGTCTGCCTCGCTAGCCCGCTTCGAGGAAGAACTGGCGAACGAGGAACCCGCATGATCACGCCCACCATACTCGCCCACGTCGGCGAAGCTGCCCTGCTCGATGCCCGCGCCGCCTCGTTGCGCCAGCGCTTTCCCAAGCTGCACTTCACCGAATGCAGCGAAGACGACATCTCGCCCCGCTACAAGGCGGCATTCACCGTCGAAGGCTACGATCTATACCTGATCACCGGCGCCAGCGGGCATTGCCTGGAACTGACCAACGATGCCGGCATCGCCACCGGCATCCTGATTGCCAGCAAGGTCGATGACGAGTGATCAAGGCCAAGCCGGCGTCGGCAAGCTGGGCTTGTGCTCCGGCTGCAGCCACTATCCGGACTTCCTGAGAGCCGGACGCTGCACGCCGGGCGATGCCTGCATCCGCGCCCACAGCGGCCGGCAGATCGACCGTTTCCTGCGCCAGAACCGCGACGAGGCCGAGAAGTACCTCGACGACATCTTCTGGGAACGCCGCGCCATCGCCGCCCGCTACGCCCCGATCGACAACATCTTCCGGCTGAAGGCCGACCCCGACGAGGTCGTCCGCCGCGTCGTCGCCACCCGCCTGCCGGTCGAGCAGCTCGACAGCATGATCGGCGACCGCGACCGCGAGGTGCGCCTGTCGGTCGCCACCCGGCTACCCGAGCCCCTGCTCATCCGTTTGGTTGACGATGACGACTACCTGATCCGAGCCACCGTCGCCCGCCGCCTGCCGCACGGCCAACTGGCCAAGTTGGTCAGGGACAGCGAACGCGAGGTGCGCAAGGTCGTCGCCTCGCGCCTGCCGCCCTTTGCCCTGCACATGCTGGCCAGCGACCCGGAGCCGGAAGTGCGCGCCATCGTCGCCGAGAGGGCCCTGCCCGGACTGGCCGCGACGCTACTCAACGACCCCGAATGGTGGGTGCGCCTGGCCGCTGTAAGCAGCGCCCCACTCGAATTCCTGCCGCCGCTGACCGAAGACCCTGAAATCGAAGTCCGCGAAGCAGCCCAAGCCCGGCTCGCCGAGTCGGAAGCCGCCTAAGAGCCTGTGAAATATTCATTCACTCCCGCTCCCCGCGCCCAGACGAGCCCGCTCGGCGTTGCAAATGCTCGCCATAGCACGAGCTATGGCTGTGCTTTGCGCCTTGATCGTGCACGCCTGGGCACGTTGCTCGGCCGCGTCCGAATAATTCACAGACTCTGACCCAAGGAAAAATCATGAAGGAAACCCTGGCCTGGACCGAATACTGCAAGTCGCTGTCACCGGCGATTGTCGAGACCTGCGCCCAGACTGTGGTCAGCGCCGGCCCTGCCGCGCTGGTCAAGGCACTGGGTAACGCCATTCCCGACTGGAAATTCCGCCACAGCTTCGCCCGCGGGGGTTGGTATCGCCTGGGCGGCATCATCGACGAGGCCGGCAATCGGTTGAGCGACAGCCTGGAAACCTGGGTCGAGCAGGAACTCGACGCGCGAGATGGCGACATGCACCAGCTCGCCGACGATTACGCCGACCGTATCCTGTTCGCCACTCGACTGGTCGGCCAGACGCATTACCTGATCGCCGCCGAAGGCGACAAGCACGACGGCTTCCTGCAACTGGAAATCGAAGACCTTCAGGAAGTCCGCGCCCATCAACTGTTCGCCAACGAGCCGACGACCGTCGAGGAACTGATCGATCCGCGCGGCGGCAAGGAAACACCCGTTCCAGTCGACCTGCCTTTCTATGCCTTCCGCCGCCTGCAGCATATCGGCGCCTTCCTCAAGCGCATGCTCGGCCAGAAGCCGGAACCGGCGCCCATCCACCGCATGGTCGAGGACTGGGGCAAGAGCAGCGCCGGCAACACCAGCGCCTGGTACAACCACTGGGTGATCGCTACCCGCGAGCACCTCGACCGCTACCACCAACTCGTCTTCCGCGCCCAGCCGATCCCGACGCTGGCCGGCGACCCACCGGAATTTGAAGCCACCCCAGGCACCAACGGTGTCAAGCTGCAGCAGGCGCTAACCCATTTTGACCGCGAAGCCGGCTACCCGATGGCCTGGTACTTCCACATGCTGACCACCAAGGCCGTGCCGCACTGGGTCGCGCAAACGGCCGTCGAGGACGCGCTGGGCGGCTTCGCCTACCTGCCGCAGAAGGATGTGGAGGTCGTGCGTAGCTGGCTGCACCGGCCCTACGCGGTTTAAGCCGAAACGAGAAACCGCGCCACGTCATTCCCTCCCAGGCGGGAACGACAAATTCAAGGGTTTCCCGCGGAGTCGCGTTGTACTGACCACCGAATCGTATCCAATCTGACTGGCTCAAATCGACTGCGGAAGCGGCCACTCCCACCTACCTCAGAACCAGCTATCGACCTTTTCGCGGCTTGGCACGCCGCCGGCATGGACAACTTTTCCATCGACTACGACACCGGGCGTAGACATCACGCCATAGCCAATGATGGCTGCCATGTCTTCGACCTTTTCTAAGGCAATCTCAGCCCCTCGTTCCTTGGCGACCGTTTCAATCAATGCCACGGTATTTCGGCAGTTTGCACATCCCGTGCCCAGCACTTTGACGTTTTTCATCTGAATCTCCCTCGCCTTACAAAACCAGATTGAACACGTAGCCCACCAGCAGAATACCGGTCGCCACAACGCCAGCGAAGG
>JAGWUW010000113.1 GCA_028868235.1 Betaproteobacteria bacterium
GGCCAGTCCCAGATCAGAATTTTTTGCATGGATTACTCCCTGAGTTCAGGAATGGCAATGTCGTGTTCGCCAAAATGGCCGTTGGCTGCACCGCGATGGCATGCCTCGCAGTTAGCTGCAGATTTGACCCGTGGGTCGTGCCAGAAACTGGCCGGCACCTCACGGTGCTTGCGTACGAAACGGGCGGTTTGCGAGATGCGCGGCGGGTTGCCGGCATCGCCGAGCCGACTGCTGCGACCGGCATGCCTGACCAGGAATGCGGCGATGGCCTCTTTTTCGCCGCTGCCGAGATTGGCATCACTGCCGAAATGATTCTCCAACCCGGTCAGCAGGCGCCGCCAGTCACCGGCGGTGAGCAGGGATGGGGGGTAGGCCAGGTGGCAACTGCCGCATTCGGCCCGATAGCTGGCTGGTGTATCGGACGGTAAGGGCATGCGGTCGGCCAAGGCCGGCAGGGTGATGGTGAGCAGCAGGGTGGGGATTAGCTTTTTCATATCAGAGCTTCCCATTCATGTAGGCGATGAAGTCTGCTTTCTCGGCCGCACTGCAGGGGCGACCGACCACCTCTTTACAGTTGCGGCCAAACCATTTTTCCACCTTGGTTGGATCGGTGAAACGTTCGCCATTTGCGGCAACGGCCAGTGGGCGGATGGCCTTGCCGGTCACCGCATGCTGACCGGGGGCGAGGGGGTTATCGGTGTGGCAAGTAGTGCAGGCTGGCATCTTGTCATTGATGCCAAAATGCTGGTGGAAAAAATCCTTTCCACGTCCGGCATTGGGTGTGAAGCCGGGTTGCCTGGCGGCGGCTTCGGCAACATAGGCTTGTTCGATCTGGCTCGGCGTCTCTGCGTGGCTAAGCACGCAGGCGCCCATGAGCAGCAGGGCGGCAATTGTTCTCATGAGTGTTCTCCATGGGTGATCCATGGAAATTAGTCTAGACGCGCTGTCTTAAATGCTTCTTAGCTCAAGCTTAAGGCAGGCTTAAAGCCGTCTTGGCGTGTGCATCAGCCAGCAATAACTTGACCGCCGGAGAACTTGCGGCGCTTTCTTCGCCCGACCCTAGTCGAGATCCCACAAGCGGTGCGTGTCGAGCAACAGGCGATAGCGTAGTTCGAGCGCTTCGAGCTGGAGCAGGCGAGCGGCCAATTGGGCTTCGTTGGCCAGGCGGCGCGCAGCCAACAGCTCACTCAGGGTGCCTTCGCCTAGCTGGTAGGAGCGGGCTGTCATCTCTGCTGCACGGCCCAGTCGATCGGCGGCGCTGCGGCTGGCTTGCCAACTGGTCAGTGCGGCGCTGGCCGATTGATAAAGGGCTGCAGCCTCGGCCGTGATCTTCTGCATGGTCGCCGCTTCACGGCGCCCGGCTGCCGCTGCCTGGGCCAACGTCGCATCGGCAGTTGCCCGACGGGCATCTCCAGGCAGCGGAATACTGATGTAGGCACCAACGACGTGCTCCTCGCCGCCGCGCTCGCGGGACATGTGCACGCCAAAGCTTGGGTCGGGCAGGCGGTCGCGACCGCTGCGTCCGGCAACGAGTTGTGCCTGGCGAACTTCACCACGCGCCATGCCGAGCTCATGGCTGTGTTCGAGAATCGCGTCAATCCACTCTTTCTCGCTGCCGGTCAATGGCGGCGGTTCGGCGATACTTGCTGGTTCGATCAGCGGCAGACCGGGGTAGCGTCGGCGGAGATCTTCGGCAGCGGTGCTTTTGCGCACACGAGCTTGGGCCAGCTGGGCTTCAGCTTGGGCGAGCGCAGCTTCGCTCTGCACGGCCTCCAGGCGGGCCGCATCGCCCAATTGCTGGCGGCGCACAGTGGCCTTGCTATGCTGATCGAGCAAGCTGACCTGGTCTGCCCACTGGGCGGCAGTAGCTGTTTCCCTGAGCCACAAAAACCATGATTTCAGCAGATTGCGGCTGGTTTCATGCAAGGCATCGCCACGCGCTGTTTCGGCCAGGCTGACTCCCGCTGCGCCAAGTTCGGTATCAACGGCAGATTTACCGGGTAGGCGAACCGGCCGTTCGAGTGCGGCATTCCATTCGTTCAAGCGCTCATCCTGGCCGATCGCCGGCCTGACTCGGCGCAATTGACTGCCGAAACGAACGTTCCATTCGTAGGGGCCGGATTCCAAACGGCGGCGATTGGCTTCCTCGACGTCGATTTGGCTGTTGGCAGCCTGCACGCTCGGATTGGCGCGCAGAACGCGGGCGACGATTTCCTCGGGGGGCAGGTTGGGAGTCGGCTCTGCCCCAGCGGCGCCACTACCGCCAATCCAGAGCAAGGCAACCAAGAGGGTGGTACGTTTCATAGGCGCCCCATATCAATGACCGGGACCAGCCAAAAAAAGACGTTGGCCTGTGGCAGTTTGGCCTTGATCAGGCTTAATACTGCGCGCAGGCGCTCTTCCGGTCCGACCATGCGGATCTGAACGCGGGGCGAGTGGCCGCTGACCAGCTCGCCGGGTTCGACCAACGGAATTACGGCGCCGTGGCCTTCAGCCAAGCTGGCAGTGAAGCCGCGAACCAGTTCCGGGTGCGACAGCAGGAGATCCTCAACGAGTTGCGCGACGTCGCCGGGCATGGTCAGGGAAAGCAGGACATCAGCCATGGTGGGCCTCGGTAAAGGAAATGGTGGGTTTGACTCCGAAGCGGCGGAACAGAATGGGTAGCAAAACCAGCGTCAGCACCGTCGAGGTCAGTAGCCCACCGATGACGACAATAGCAAGCGGCCGTTGTACCTCCGAACCGGGGCCGGTGGCGAAGAGCATCGGTACAAGGCCAAATGCGGCAATGCTGGCAGTCATCAGGACCGGGCGCAGCCGGCGCTTCGCTCCCTCGATGACCACGTCACCGACAGCCATGCCGCGGGCCAGCAACTGGTTGAAATAGGTGACCATGACCACGCCGTTGAGTACGGCGATGCCGAGCAGGGCGATGAAGCCAACAGATGCCGGTACGGAGAGATATTCTCCGGCGATGAGGAGACCGAAGACGCCGCCGATCATGGCGAACGGAATATTGGAGAGGACCAAAAGTGCCTGGCGCACAGAACGGAAAGTTGAGAAGAGCATGAAAAAGATGAGGAGCAGCGCAATGGGAACAACCACCATCAGCCGCGCAGCTGCCCGCTGCTGGTTTTCGAACTGGCCGCCCCAGGCCAGACGGTAGCCGGAGGGGAGCTTGACGTCACGGGCGACGGCGGCACGTGCTTCTTCGACGAAGCCGACCAGGTCGCGGTCGCGGACGTTGGACTGAACAACCACGTAGCGCTGGGCATTCTCGCGGTCGACCTTGACCGGACCGTCGATCCGGGCGATCCGTGCGACACTGGCGAGTGGTACGCTACCACCGTTAGGCAGGGTCAGGCGCAAGGCTTCAAAATCGGCAGGCGAATTGAGCAGACTGGCCGGGCCACGCAGGACCAGCGGAATGCGCCGCCCGTGTTCGATGACTATGCCCACGTTACGGCCTTCGAGTAGGGCTTTCAGGTCGTTCTGGATGTCATCGACATTGAGGCCGAAACGGCCGGCGGCCAAGCGGTCGACTGTGATTTTCAGGTACTGCACGCCATCATTCTTCAGCGTGAAAGTATCTTCGGCACCTTGCACTTTCTTGACGCTGGCAACGACTTCGCCCGAGAGTCGGTTCAGCGTCGCAAGGTCGGGACCAAAGATTTTGATCGCCAGATCTCCACGCACACCGGTCAACATTTCGGAAACCCGCATGTCGATAGGCTGGGTAAAGGAGAAGCCGACACCGGGGAAATCACTCATTACGGCACGTAGCTGATCAGCCAGCCAGGCCGGGGCCGGGTTGCGCCAGGTGTCGCGTGGTTGCAGAACCATAAACGTGTCGGTCTGGTTGAGCCCCATCGGGTCGAGACCCAACTCGTCGGAGCCCGCGCGTGCAATAACAGATTTGACCTCGGGCACGTGGGCCAGAATGGCCTGCTGCACACGACTGTCGATGGTTATGGTCTGGTCCAGACCGATTGAGGGGAGTTTTTCCAGCTGCATGATCATGTCGCCTTCATCCATGGTCGGCATGAAACTCTTGCCGAGCAGCAGGAAGGCTCCGGCCGCCGCAACCAGCGCGATGGTCGCCGAAATCAGAAAAGTCCGGCTATGGTCCAATGCCGCGTTCAGCACCCGATCGTAGATCGACGATACCTTCCTGACTAACCATGGTTCGTGATGTACGCCGCGCTTGATCAGGTAAGAGGCCAGTACCGGTACCACGGTCAGCGACAGCAGGAGTGACGAGGCCAGCGCGAAGACGATGGTCAGCGCTACCGGGCCGAACATTTTGCCTTCCAGACCTTGCAAGGTGAGGAGCGGCAGAAAGACGATAATGATGATGACGATACCAGAGGTCACTGGGGAAGCGACTTCGCGCGCTGCACGATAGATCAGGTGTAGGGTCGGCAGGTTTTCCTGGGCTTCGGCGAGCTGACTCTCAACGTTTTCGACGACGACTACCGCCGCATCGACCAGCATGCCGATGGCGATAGCCAAGCCGCCCAGACTCATCAGATTGGCCGAAAGGCCGTACATTTGCATCAAGATGAAGGTGGTAAGCGCCGACAGCGGCAGCATCAGGGCAACGACCAGCGCAGCCCGCAGATTGCCGAGGAAGGCGAGAAGCAGCAACACGACGAGGACGATGGCTTCGAGTAGTGCCTTCGACACCGTGCCGACAGCGCGGCCGACCAAATTGCTGCGGTCATAGAAAGCGTTGACACTGATGCCGGGCGGCAGGGTTGGGGCAATTTCGGCGAGCCGCTCCTTGACGCCGGCGACCACGGCCTGCGCATTGGCGCCACGCAAGCCGAGGACCAGTCCTTCGACGGCTTCGCCTTTGCCGCTCTGTGTCACTGCGCCATAGCGAGTCAGGGCGCCGAGACGGACTTCGGCGACATCGGCAACGCGGACAACATTGCCATCATTGGCTTGCAAGACGATCGCCTTCACGTCGTCAATCGTGGCAATTGCCCCCTCAGCACGGACCAGTAGTGACTCTTCGCCATCATTCAGGCGACCTGCACCATCATTGCGGTTGTTCATCTCGAGGACAGCCTGCAGATCCTTCAATGCCAAGCCTCGTGCGGCTAGCATTTGCGGATTGGGCACGACTTCGAAGGTGCGTACCTCACCCCCCAGGCTGTTGACGTCGGCGACACCCGGTACGGTGCGTAGCTGCGGCCGGATTACCCAATCGAGCAGGGCGCGCTTGTCAGCCAGCGACAGATCACCCTCAAGGGTGAACATGAACATTTCACCGAGCGGGGTCGTAATCGGTGCCATGCCGCCAGTGACGCCAGCGGGCAAATTTCCCATTGCCGCAGCCAGCCGTTCTCCCACTTGCTGACGTGCCCAGTAGATGTCAGTGCCGTCCTCAAAATCGAGCGTGATGTCGGTCAGGGCGTATTTGGAGGTCGAGCGTAACAAGCGCTGATGCGGAATACCGAGCAATTCCTGCTCGACCGGCACGGCCAGTCGCGTTTCCACCTCTTCCGGCGTCATCCCGGGGGCCTTCAGGATGATCTTGACCTGCGTTGTCGAAACATCTGGAAAAGCATCGATTGGCAAGCCGAGGAAGGCTTGCACGCCGGCGCCGACCAGCATAACGGTAAGGACCAGAATCAGTAGGCGCTGGGTCAGGGAGAAGCGAATCAGAGCGTCGAGCATTATTCGCCACCGACACCAGTGAGAAATGCTTTTAGGCCGGAAACGCCCCTGATGGCAATGCGTTCCCCGATTTTCACGCCGTCGACCACAACACTATTGCCGCCCTGAGTGAGTACGCGGACGGGCCGTGCTGCAAACGTGACGCTTTTGTCGTCGGCAGCAGTCTGGATAAAGGCGAAGGTTTTTCCGTCGTGGCGAGCCACAGCTGAAGCAGGCAGGCGCGTTCCTGCAGTGCCGGTTGTGGCGATTTCGACTTCGACGACCTGCCCGGGGTGTAATGTTTTGGTGCCAGCGCGGATGGCAGCCCGGAGCAGGACCGTCTGGCTGGCGGCGTCGACCGCTCGGCCGATGGCGATCAACTTGCCGCTGACTTCGCTGTTTGCGATTTTTACAGCGTCGCCGATTTTCAAGCTGCTAGCCTGGGTAAGTGGTGCCTGGATTTCCAACCAGAGCGGCGAGAGTTGGGCGATGCGGTAAATCATGGCCGAGGTGTCGACACGCTGGCCCAGTTGGACACCTTGTTCGAGGACTACCCCGTCGATGGTCGCAGTCAATGCCAGTTTTCCGCCCAGCTTGCCAGGCGCCGCACCGGCCAGAGCCAGGCCTTGTCGGCGTTCGTTGGCCAGCGCTGCAGCCTGGGCTGCCGTGGCACGCGTAGATTGCAGGCGGCTTTCGGCAATCAGGCCTTCGGCAAACAGTTGTTCGTCACGTTTCAGTGTTTGCTGGAGTAGCGCGGCCTGGCTGCCGGATTGCAGTGCGTCGCGCTGCAATTCCAGTGCCTGCGGGCTGGCGAGATGCGCAACGACCTGGCCCCGCTTGACGGTAGCGCCAGGAGCGACGGCAAGCATCTCGACAAGACCGCTAACTGGTGCCGCAACAACACGCATCTGTTCGTTGGGAACCACTACTCGGGCTGGTAGCGTACCCTCCCTTGTCGACATATCTTCGCCGGCCATGGCGGTTTCAATGCCCAGTGCCTTGACTTGCGCGGCTTGCAGCTGCAACGGCTCAGCTGCCGAGGACAGGCCGATAATGGCGCAGAGAGGTAGTGCAAGAAGGGAGTTGCGGACGCTCATGATTATGCTCAATGTGAGATTCGGAAAGTTTAGCGACTCAGAATTAAGAGTTCCTTAACTGTCGGGTACCTCGTATTTCAGCCTGATCAGCGAATTTTAAGATTGCTCGGTGACAATGGCCCTGGAGGAGGTCAAATTGAAGAAAGATTGTCTATGAAATCATTCAACAAACGTACTGCTTGGCGTATTGCTGCGGTGAGCCTATTGCTGGCAGCACTGGCCAGTCCTCTTGCCTGGTTCGTGGCGCGGGAAAGTGCAGAGGAGAGCATGGTTTCACTGGCAATCGAGGAATCGCAGCGCTTGTTGAAGCATTTCGATGCCATCATGCTGAACGGCGCAGACGCCGCGACCCATGCGAGCAGTGCGGCGGCGGCGATTGTTGGCGGACTGTTCGATATTGCCGAAATCTACAACGCCAAGGGTGAGCGCCTGGCAGAGGCGATGACGCCGGATGGTGTGATCGCCGAGGGCGTGCTGCTACATCATGCTGTTCCGAAGTACACGGCAGCCTCTTACGAAAGCCTGAAATTGCCCGATGGCCGTTGGGTCTTGCGCATCTTTGTTCCGTTGCGCGGGGCGACCCCGATATTGGCACCGGTTACGGGATATTTTGAAGGGGTTCGCATCGTTCCTGAATGGCAGCGGAAGCAGATGTTGAGCAGTGCGCTGACAACAGCCTTGATGGTAGGGCTGGCTTCCCTGCTGTGTGGCTTGGCAATCTACCCGGTCGTGGTTCTTCTTTCGGCCGAAAACGAGCGCAAGGCGTATGAAGTTCTCGATTCCCACATCTCGATGATGGAGGCCTTGGGGCGTGCAGTAGCAAAGCGTGATTCCGATACCGGGATGCATAATTACCGGGTAGCCTGGATCGCAGCACGTATTGGCGAGAAGCTGGGGATGAAGAACAAGGCGATGCAGTCGCTGATTGCCGGTAGTTTCCTCCATGATGTAGGGAAAATAGGTGTTCCCGATGCCATCCTGCTCAAGCCCGGGAAATTGGACGAGAGCGAAGTCAATATTATGCGCACCCATGTTGCACAAGGCGAAGAAATTGTCAGCGGCATTGGCT
>JAGWUW010000114.1 GCA_028868235.1 Betaproteobacteria bacterium
ACCAGATGCACCAGTCGCTCGTTTCGCGGCTCAAGATCATGTCGGAGCTCGACATTTCCGAGCGGCGCCGCCCGCAGGACGGCCGAATCACCGTCAAGACGCCGATGCGCATGGTCGACCTGCGTATTTCGACCCTGCCGACGATCAACGGCGAAAAGGTGGTGATGCGAATCCTTGACCGCAATTCGTCGGTGCACGGCCTCGACCGCCTCGGCTTTTCTGCTGAGGACCTGCCGCGCGTCATCGACATGGTGGCCCGGCCGCAAGGCATCATCCTGGCCACCGGCCCAACCGGCAGCGGCAAGACGACCACGCTGTATTCGCTGCTCCAACACGACGCGACGCCTGACAAGAACTACGTGACCATCGAAGACCCGGTCGAGTATTACCTGGACATGGCTGGGCAGGTGCTGGTCAAGGAAAAAATCGGCCTGACCTTTCCGGCCGTGTTGCGTGCCCTGCTCCGCCAGGACCCGGACGTCGTGCTGCTCGGCGAAATCCGCGATTTCGAAACGGCCGAAGTGGCTTTCCACGCAGCACTGACCGGCCATCTGGTCTATTCGACCCTGCACACCAATTCGGCCATCGCCACCATCGCCCGCCTGTTTGACCTCGGCCTCAAACCCTATGTTGTGGCCACCGCACTCGAAGGCATCATTGCCCAGCGCTTGGTACGTCAGATCTGCCCGCATTGCCGGACGGAGATCGATACCGATCCCCGCCTCCGCGCCCGTCTCGGTGGCGCCTTCGCCAAACTCGAACGGGCTTGGCGCGGCGCCGGCTGTACGCATTGCCATGGCTCGGGCTACAAGGGGCGAGTCGGGTTATACGAAGTCCTGACGCTTGACGACGACATGCGCGACCGCATCGGTAGCGGTGCCAGCGTGCTGGAAATTCGCCGCCTTGTCCGCCAGAAAGGGTTGCGCGGCATTGGTTGCCATGCCGTCGAGCGTGTCGAGTCGGGGGCCACCAGCCTGGAAGAAATCCTGCGCGTACTGGGGCCGCAGGCCGGGGAGGAGTAAACGATGGATGCATTTGTCTGGAACGAACGCTACATGACGGGCGAGGCCCAAGTGGACGAGGAACACCAGGAACTCGTCCGCATCATCAACTGGGTCATCGAGCAGCAAGGCCAACCCACGGAAAGCGCCGAAATCGAACGAGTATTAGGCCAGTTGGCCAGTTATGCAGTCATGCACTTCGGGCACGAAGAGGAATTGATGGTTCGCGAACGCTGCGATGCACGTTTCATCAAGGCACACATTGAAGTTCATCGCGAATTCGCCCGCCAGGTCGGAAAAATGCTGGAATTCAACGGCTCCAAGACCGATGTCGAATACCTGTTGCGCTTCCTGAGCAGTTGGTTGGCCCACCACATTCTTGGCATCGACCAGGCGATGGCCCGTCAGATCAAGCTGATCCGGGCCGGCACAACACCTGCGGCAGCCTTTGCCGCCGAGCAGGCGATACCGCGCGACCCCAACACATCAAGCCTGCTCGACGCCATGAATGCCCTATTCCGGATGGTGGCCAGCCGCAATGAAGCGCTGGAGGCAGCCAATTCCGGGCTCGAAGTGCAGGTCGCGGCTCGCACCCAGGCCATAGCCGAATCCAACAACCAGTTGCTGGTCGAGCAGGGGCGGCTCAAGCTGGCGATGCGCCAGGTCGAAATCACCCAGAAGAAGCTGCTGGAATCCGAACACCGCCGCGCCGAAGCAGCCAAGCGCAACATGGAGCAGTTGCTGGCCCAGATCATTGATGGCGATCCGGTGCCGACCTTCGTGATCGACGCCAATCACCATGTCACGCACTGGAACAAGGCTTGCGCCGTGGTGAGCGGCATTCCTAGCTCAGAGATGGTCGGCACCCAACAGCACTGGAAAGCGTTCTACAAGGAAAGCCGCCCGGTAATGGCCGACCTGATCGTCAATGGCAGCCTGGAAGCTCAGTATGAGGAGTATTACAAAGATCATTTCCGACGTTCGCCCCTGATCGACGGCGCCTTCGAATCCGAAGCCTATTTCTCGCATCTCGGGTCAAACGGACTATGGCTCGCCTTCACCGCAGCCCCGCTACACGATGCAGAAGGTCGTTTGATCGGGGCCATCGAAACCCTGCAGGACGTGACTGAACGGCGACGGGCAGAAGAAAGTCTGCGCGAGCACCAGAATCAACTGGAAAACCTGGTCGCCAGCCGTACGGCCCAGTTGGCAGAAGCCAACAAGGAACTGGAACGCGACCGGCACGAGTTGGAAGTTCTGCTCTCCAAGGTCGATGAAGCCCAGCAACAATTGCTGCAGTCGGAGAAGATGGCAGCCATTGGTCAGTTGGCAGCCGGCGTTGCGCATGAAATCAACAACCCGGTTGGCTTCGTCAATTCCAATCTGGGCACCCTAAAAACCTACATCGAACGCCTGCTCAACCTGGTCGCGGCCTATGAAAGCCTGGATGCTGGGGGGAGCCGCGAGGCACTAGAGGCCGCCCGCCGGGAAGCCGATATCGAATTCCTTCGCGAAGACCTGCCCTCGCTGATTGTCGAGTCGCGCGAGGGCCTTGGGCGAGTGACCAAGATCGTCCAAGACCTCAAAGATTTTTCTCGGGTCGATCAGGCGGAATGTCAGTTGGCCGACCTCAATGCGGCCCTTCAAAGCACCCTCAACGTAGTGTGGAACGAGTTGAAGTACAAGGCCGAGGTCGTCCGCGAGCTAGGCGACATCCCGGAAGTGGAATGCGTACCGGCTCAAATCAACCAGGTGTTCATGAACCTCCTGGTTAATGCCGCCCAGGCAATTCCGACCATGGGCCGCATCACCATCCGCTCCGGTTGCGAACACGATTATGTCTGGTTCGAAATCGCAGACACAGGAACGGGTATGCCCGAAGAAATCCGAAAGCGCATCTTCGAACCTTTTTTTACTACCAAACCTGTCGGCAAGGGCACCGGTCTCGGCCTGTCCATTTCCTACGACATCATCGTCAAGAAACACGGCGGCCGCTTCGACGTCACCAGCGAGCCGGGCAAGGGAACCTGCTTCCGTCTCTGGCTTCCAGTCAGCAGAGTGGAGATGGCGTCGTGAACGATAGCATCCGGCCACCAGGGTACCGGATGCTCAAGCAGCCAACTTGATCACCGCAATAGGAGCCGTGGTGCTGGAAACAACGTACCCGTTCCATCCCGCAAGGTCGCTCGGGCGTTGATCAAGGTCCGTCCGACCTTCTCCAGTTCGGCTTCGACAAACAGTTCCCCAGCCGGAACCGGACCGAAATAATTGCTCGTCTGGGAAACCGTGGCCACGGTTGCGTCGGCCGCAACCTGCTAAAAAGCCGCGAAGGTCATGCCGAAATCGAGCATGGCCGAAATGATGCCGCCCTGCACCACGCCGTTGCCCTGCGTAAAGGCAGCACCGACAGAGAAGACGACGCGAACACCACCGGAACGAGCCTATGTCAAATGAATGCCAAGAGCGATAGCGAGGGGATTGATCGTCACCGGCAGGTCAATCAATCCCTTTTGCCTATAGCCCGCTGACTCAATGGGCGTTCAGGGTGCTCCCCGGACGCAGTCATTTTTGCAGCAGCCCGTCGAGCATGGCGATCATCAGGTCGATTTCCGCTACGCTGACGTTAAGCGCCGGCATGAAGCGCAGCAGATTCGGGCGCGGAGCGTTGAGCAACAGGCCTGTCGGGGATAGTTCCAAGCCTCGGCGGACAATATCGGGGCCGCGCTCGTCATCGAGGATCAGTGCACGGAGCAGACCGGAACCACGCTCGCCCTGCAAACCGTGTTTGGCCGACAATTCAAGCAGGCGCTGGGCGAGATATTGTCCACGGGCCTCAACCTCGGCCAGAAAACCTGGCGCCAGCATGCGCTGTATAACCGCCACGCCGACGGCCGTCATTAGCGGATTTCCGTTGTAGGTACCGCCCTGGTCACCAGGCACAAAGCAGCAGATAGCCTCGCGGGCAAGCAGTGCGGCCAGCGGGACGCCACCGCCAATTCCCTTGCCGAGCGTCATGATGTCGGGCTTGATCTCGGCGTGTTCATGGGCGAACAGCTGGCCAGTGCGCCCAACGCCGGTCTGCACCTCATCGACGATGAGCAGGATGCCGCGCTGTTCTGTCAAGCTGCGCAGGGCTTTGAGAAAGTCGATATCGGCCGGGATCACCCCCCCCTCGCCCTGCACCGGTTCAAGCATGACTGCAACGGTTTTCGGGCCGATCAGTGCTTCCACCGAGGCGATGTCGTTATAGATAGCCTTCGGGAAGCCGGTAACCTGCGGGGCAAAGATCGTATCCCAGCCAGCCTTGCCGGAAGCCGACATGGTAGCCAGAGTGCGGCCGTGAAAAGAATGACCGAAGGTAATGATCTCGAAAGCCCCATCACGGTTCAATTGCCCCCATTTTCGGGCGAGCTTGATCGCTCCTTCATTGGCCTCGGCGCCGGTATTGGCAAAGAAGACGCGGTCAAAGCAGGAGTTGGCGGTCAGCAGGCCGGCCAGTTCGACCATCGGACCGTTATAGAAGGCCGGGCTGGGATTAAGTAGCTTGCCGGCCTGCGCAGTCAGGGCGGCAGTGATCTCCGGCGGGCAGTGACCGAGGCAGTTGACCGCCCAGCCCTGAATGAAGTCGAGATAGCGCTTACCCTGGTGGTCATAGAGCCATGAACCTTCACCGCGCTCGAATACGAGTTCCGGGCGGGTGGTGATGGTCATCAGGGAATCGGTCGAATACGCGCCGTATTGCATGGAGGGCTCCGAAAAAAGCGGGAAAGGCTGAAGTATACGTTGGCCATGCGATTACGATTATTTCGTTGTTCGCTTTTCCTGCCAGGCAGCCAGTGCCGCTTCACCAAAGGCTACATCCTGCGCCTCGCTACCGCCTGAAATACCGATGGCACCAACCCGTACGCCGTCGACCTTGATCGGCAGGCCGCCGCCGAAGCTGACGAAACGCTCGCGGTGCATTAGTCCATGACGCAGCATTTCGCTGCCATCAGCCAGTCGCTTGTCCCATTTGCCGGTCGGCAAACCAAAGCTGACCGCTGTGTAGGCCTTGTCGAGCGCAATATCGATGGAATGCAAGGGCGCCCCTGGCTGCCGCTTGAAAACCAGCGTGTGACCGGCACGGTCAACCAGCGCGACACAGATGGCGACCCCTGCCTTGCCGGCCTCGACCAGCGCCAGGCTGGCAATCTCATCGGCAGCAGCCAGCCCGAGTGAAGCAATCATTTCAACGTCCATGCGAAGAGTCTCCGTGAGCAGCGACGACCTGGGCCAGCAGGCGCGGTCGCCGGGAAAAGAGGAAAACGACAAAAAGTAGCAGTACGCCGCCTTCGAGCAGCAAAGTATGCCCTGCCCCCAGCCAGGAGGCGATGAATCCGGCCTGCAGGCCACCCAACGCATCGAAGCCGAAGCGGGCCGAGGTGAAGAAGGAAACGATACGTCCGCGTAAGGTTTCCGGGGCGATGCTCTGCAGGACCATGTTGATACCGACGTTGCATACCGAAATACCGAAGCCGAGGCCGACCATGCCGGCCAGCGCGAGAGGTAGCCAAGTCGTCAGCGCAAAGAGCAGCATCGCCACCGTGCTGATCGCCACGCCTGCGACGACGGCCGACACCACGGCCGGAACCGCCTTGCGGGTGGCCAACACGATGGTTGACAGGAAGGCGCCGCAGCCGGCCGCCCCCCACAACCAGCCGAGCGTCGCCGCATCGCCGCCAAACACGTCACGGGCGAAGACCGGCAGCAGCACGGCGTAGGTCGAAGCGGTCAGGTTGAGGGCTATCAGCGTCAGGATCAGGGTGCGCACGCTCCACGTCTGCCAGGCGTATTGCAGGCCCTCCTTGAACACCTCACCCACCGAGCCCTTGGCGCGCGGCGGCGGCGTACCACGGACAAGCAGAATGCCGGCGATCAGCGCCAGGAAGGAGAAACCATTGATAGCGAAGCAGAAGGCCTCCGAGGTCGTGCCGAGCAGCAGGCCGGCGATGGGCGGTCCAACGAAACGCCCGGCGTTGAACAACATGGCATTGAGGGCCAGCGCATTGGGCAGGTCGTCACGGCTGCCGACGAAGCTACCGATCAACGACTGGCGCAGCGGTGCGTCGAAGCTACTCAGGGTACCGAGGAGCAGCGCCATGAGCACGATGAACGACGTACCGATCCAACCAGTCCAGGTCAGCCCGGCCAACACGAAGGCCTGCACGGCCATCAGAGCCTGCACGCCGACCAGCCATTTTTTCTTGTCCTGCTTGTCGATCCAGGCACCGGCCAGCGGCCCGACCAGCAACTGTGGAATCAAGCCGCAGAATGCCGTGACGCCGAGCAAGGCAGCCGATCCGGTCAGCCGGTACACCAGCCAGGCAAGCGCCACCTGCTGAATCCACGAGCCAAGAATGGAAACCGCCTGACCAGCAAAATACAGCCGAAAATTGCGGTGGGCCAAGGCGCGCATGCCTGCCGGCAGGCGTGTACGGGTTGTCGCGGTGTCGCTCATCGCGGCATTTTACCCGTGCCGCAACCGGGAAACGCGGCGGTAGAGCAGGTAGCCGCACACCGAAAGGCTGGCACAGCCGAGAATGACCCAGGCCATCGGGCGACCGCTGCCGTCATGAAGAAAATTGACCGCTGCACTGGCCCACATGCCAAAACCGAACTGGCTGGAACCGAACAATGCCGCAGATGCCCCGGCATTTTGCGGATAGCGGGCCATCAGCAAGCCGACGCAATTGGCGCCGAGCAAGCCAGTCATGCTGACGACGATGAACAACCCACCCATCACCGCCGACAAGCCGCTGGCCCCGGTCCCGGTTGCCATGGCAAACACCAGCAGCATGGCGCCGGCCAAGCCACAGAAACTGCCAATACCAGCCATCACCGCCGCGCCGTGCGTCTTGACCAGACGGCTGTTGAAGTAATTGGCACCAAAAATACCCAAGGCATTGACAGCGAACACCAGGCCGTAGGCAGTCGGCGACAGCTGCTGCAAGTCGATGAAATAGAACGGGCTGGCTGTGATATAGGCGAACATGGCCGCGAACGACATACCGCCGGCCAACAGCAAGCCAAGGGCTACCGGGTCGAGCGCTATCCGTCCGTACGCGGCAAAAGCGGCAGCCAGCGATAATTGCCCACGATGCTCGGCAGGTAGAGTTTCGGGCAACATGCGCCAGACTACCGCCAGACTGAGCAGCCCCCAGACCAGCACAGCAGCAAAAGTACCGCGCCAACCGAAACCGGCGAGCAGCGCGCTACCGAGTATCGGGGCAAGGAGCGGAGCAACGGCTGTCACCATTGCCATCAACGACAGCGTGCGGATGGCCTCGGTCTGGGAATAAACATCCCGTACCACGGCCCGGGCCAACACCGATGCCGCCCCGCCCCCCAGTGCCTGGGCGAAGCGGGCGACAATCAGCTGCTCAACAGCGGAGGCCAACAGGCAAGCCAGGCTGGCCAGCGAAAACAGGGCGATGCCGGTCAGCATTACGGTTCGCCGCCCGTAGCGATCCGAGATCGGGCCGTAGAACAGCATGCCAACGGCAAAGCCGGCCAGAAACACGGTAATCGACGACTGCACAGCCTCCGGCGATGCGGCCAGTCCAGCAGCCATGGCCGGCAAAGCCGGCAAATAGAGGTCGATGGCCAGCGGTCCAAAAGCAACCAGCGCGCCGAGCAGCAAAATGAAACGGCCCTCGCGGGCCGCTTCGATAGGGGGATTTGTCATCGGATGGAGAATCGCCATTCCCGCAAAGCCGGGAATGGCGTGATATGTGGTTACAGGCCGCCCAGCGCCAGAT
>JAGWUW010000115.1 GCA_028868235.1 Betaproteobacteria bacterium
CAGGTGACCAACGACATCGAGTACCTGTCGGCCATTGAAGAAGGCAACTACGTCGTCGCCCAGGCTAATGCCGCGCTCGACGCCAACGGCCGCCTTGCCGATGACTTGGTAACCTGCCGCGAAAAGGGTGAAACCATCCTGGCCGAGCCGTCGCGTGTCCAGTACATGGACGTCGCCCCGGGCCAGATCGTTTCCGTTGCCGCCTCGCTGATTCCGTTCCTCGAGCACGACGACGCGAACCGCGCGCTGATGGGCGCCAACATGCAACGTCAGGCCGTTCCCTGCCTGCGTCCGGAAAAGCCGCTGGTCGGTACCGGTATCGAGCGTACCGTGGCGGTCGACTCGGGTACGGCCGTCGTCGCCCTGCGCGGCGGCAAGGTCGACTATGTCGATGCTGGTCGTGTCGTGGTCCGCGTCAATGACGACGAAACCATCGCCGGTGAAGTTGGTGTCGACATCTACAACCTGGTCAAGTACACCCGTTCAAACCAGAACACCAACATCAACCAGCGTCCGATGGTCAAGGTTGGCGACGTGATCGCCAAGGGCGACGTGGTGGCCGACGGTGCCTCTACCGACAAGGGCGAACTCGCCCTCGGTCAGAACATGCTGATCGCCTTCATGCCGTGGAACGGCTACAACTTCGAAGACTCGATCCTGATCTCCGAGCGCGTCGTTGCCGAAGACCGCTACACCTCGATTCACATCGAGGAACTGACGGTCGTCGCCCGCGACACCAAGCTCGGACCTGAGGAAATCACCCGCGACATCGCCTCCCTCGGCGAAGCCCAGCTCTCCCGCCTGGACGATTCCGGCATCGTGTACATCGGTGCTGAAGTCGAAGCTGGCGACGTGCTGGTCGGCAAGGTGACGCCAAAGGGCGAAACCCAGTTGACGCCGGAAGAGAAGCTGCTGCGCGCTATCTTCGGCGAGAAGGCTTCGGACGTTAAGGACACCTCGCTGCGTGTGCCGTCGGGCATCGCCGGTACCGTTATTGACGTCCAGGTCTTTACCCGCGAAGGTATCGAACGCGACAAGCGTGCCCAGTCGATCATCGATGAGCACCTGCGTCACTACAAGTTGGACCTCGCCGACCAGATGCGTATCGTCGAACGCGACGCCTTCGAGCGTGTTGGTCGTCTGATCCTCGGCAAGAAGGCCAATGGCGGCCCGAAGAAACTGGCCAAGGGCTCGGTCATCGAGCAGTCCTACCTCGACGGCATGGACCCGCACCACTGGTTCGACATCCGTCTGTCCGACGATGAGGCTGCCCAGCAGCTCGAGCAGGTCAAGGATGGTCTGGAGCAGGCCCGCAAGGACTTTGACATCGCTTTCGAAGCCAAGCGCAAGAAGCTGACCCAGGGCGACGAACTGCCGCCAGGCGTCCAGAAGATGGTCAAGGTCTACGTGGCCGTCAAGCGTCGCCTGCAGCCGGGCGACAAGATGGCCGGTCGTCACGGTAACAAGGGTGTCGTTTCGCGCATCCTGCCGGTCGAGGACATGCCGCACATGGAAGACGGCAGCCCGGTCGACATCGTGCTGAACCCGCTTGGCGTGCCATCACGGATGAACGTCGGTCAGATTCTCGAAGTTCACCTCGGCCTCGCTGCCAAGGGCCTCGGTCACAAGATCGGCGCCATGCTGCGCGCCCAGGCCAGTGTCAAGGAAGTCCGTGGCTTCCTCGACAAGGTCTATAACTCGAACGGCAAGTCCGAGGATCTCGACCAGCTGAACGACGCCGAAGTCATGGAAATGGCCGGCAACCTGACCACCGGCGTGCCGTTCGCCACCCCGGTTTTCGACGGTGCCAAGGAAGAGGAAATCAAGGCCATGCTGGCACTCGCCGGCATGCCGTCCTCCGGCCAGATGACCCTGTTCGATGGCCGCACCGGCGAGCCGTTCGAGCGTCAGGTGACCGTTGGCTACATGCACTACCTGAAGCTGCACCACTTGGTCGATGACAAGATGCACGCCCGGTCGACCGGTCCGTACTCGCTGGTTACCCAGCAGCCGCTGGGTGGCAAGGCGCAGTTCGGCGGCCAGCGTTTCGGCGAAATGGAAGTGTGGGCGCTCGAAGCCTACGGCGCTTCCTACGTGCTGCAGGAAATGTTGACCGTCAAGTCCGACGACGTGAATGGCCGTACCAAGGTGTACGAAAACATCGTCAAGGGCGAGCACAAGATCGATGCCGGCATGCCGGAATCCTTCAACGTGCTGGTCAAGGAAATCCGTTCGCTGGCGATCGACATCGATCTGGAACGTTACTGATTCAGGGCTTAGGAGTTAAACGATGAAAGCATTGCTCGATCTGTTCAAGCAGGTAACCGCCGAGGAGGAATTCGACGCGATTACCATTGGCCTCGCCTCGCCCGAGAAGATCCGTTCCTGGTCCTACGGTGAAGTCAAGAAGCCGGAAACCATCAATTACCGTACCTTCAAGCCGGAGCGCGATGGCCTGTTCTGCGCCAAGATCTTTGGCCCGATCAAGGACTATGAATGCCTGTGCGGCAAGTACAAGCGCCTGAAGCACCGCGGCGTCATCTGCGAGAAGTGCGGCGTCGAAGTGACGCTGGCCAAGGTTCGTCGTGACCGCATGGGTCACATCGAACTGGCCTCGCCGACCGCCCACATCTGGTTCCTGAAGTCCCTGCCGTCCCGTCTGGGCATGGTGCTCGACATGACGTTGCGCGATATCGAGCGCGTCCTGTACTTCGAAGCCTATGTCGTCACCGACCCGGGTATGGTCTCCAACCTGCAGCGCAGCCAGCTGCTGACCGAAGACCAGTATCTGGAAATGGTCGAGGAGCATGGCGACGACTTCCAGGCTCTGATGGGTGCCGAAGGTATTCGCGAACTGCTGCGCAACCTCGAGTTGAACAGCGAAGTCGAATCTCTGCGCGCCGAACTGGAAGTCACTGGTTCCGAAGCCAAGAATAAGAAGCTCGCCAAGCGCCTGAAGATTCTCGAAGGTTTCCAGAAGTCCGGTATCAAGCCGGACTGGATGATCCTCGAAGTGCTTCCCGTGCTGCCGCCGGACCTGCGTCCGCTGGTGCCGTTGGACGGTGGTCGTTTCGCGACCTCCGACCTGAACGATCTGTATCGTCGCGTCATCAACCGTAACAATCGTCTGAAGCGCCTGCTCGAGCTGAAGGCCCCGGAAATCATCGTGCGCAACGAAAAGCGCATGTTGCAGGAAGCCGTCGACTCGCTGCTCGACAACGGCCGTCGCGGCAAGGCGATGACCGGCGCCAACAAGCGTCCGCTCAAGTCGCTGGCCGACATGATCAAGGGCAAGGGCGGTCGTTTCCGTCAAAACTTGTTGGGTAAGCGCGTCGACTACTCTGGCCGTTCGGTCATCGTGGTCGGTCCGCAGCTCAAGCTGCATCAGTGCGGCCTGCCCAAGCTGATGGCCCTGGAACTGTTCAAGCCCTTCATCTTCCACAAGCTGGAAGTGCTCGGTTACGCCACCACCATCAAACAAGCCAAGAAGATGGTCGAAGGTCAGGAACCGGTGGTTTGGGACATCCTGGAAGATGTCATCCGCGAACACCCGGTCATGCTGAACCGTGCGCCGACCCTGCACCGTCTGGGCATCCAGGCTTTCGAGCCGACCCTGATCGAAGGCAAGGCCATCCAGTTGCACCCGCTGGTTTGCGCCGCGTTCAACGCCGACTTCGACGGTGACCAGATGGCCGTCCACGTGCCGCTGTCGCTGGAAGCGCAGATGGAAGCCCGCACCCTGATGCTGGCCTCGAACAACGTGCTGTCGCCCGCCAACGGCCAGCCGATCATTGTACCGTCGCAGGATATCGTTCTTGGTCTGTATTACGCCACCCGCGAGCGCATCAACGCCAAGGGCGAAGGCATGTACTTTGCCGACGTCGCTGAAATCGAACGCGCCATGGCTGCCAAGGAGCTGGACGTCCACGCCCGCATCTCGGTTCGCTTGAAGCAATATGAGCCGGCTGCCGTTGATGGCGAGTGGGAAGAGAAGATGGTGCGCGTCGAGACGACCGCCGGTCGTGCTCTGCTCGCCAAGATTCTGCCCAAGGGCCTGCCATTCAAGGCGATCGACAAGGCGCTGAAGAAGAAGGAAATCTCCAAGCTGATCGACGAGTCCTTCCGCCGCTGCGGTCTGAAGGAAACCGTCGTCTTTGCCGACAAGCTGATGCAGAACGGTTACGCCCTGGCCACCCGCGCCGGCATCTCCTTCTGTTCGGACGACATGCGCGTCCCGGCCAAGAAGTACGAGATCATTTCCGAGGCGGAAGCCGAAGTTAAGGAAATCGAGACCCAATACACGAACGGTCTGGTCACCCAGGGTGAGCGTTACAACAAGGTCGTCGATATCTGGGGCCGTACCGGCGATCAGGTTGCCAAGGTGATGATGGACGAACTTGGCCACGAGGAAGTCATCGACCGCCATGGCAAGAAGGTCAAGCAGGATTCCTTCAACTCCATCTACATGATGGCGGACTCCGGCGCCCGCGGCTCGGCTGCCCAGATTCGTCAGCTGGCCGGTATGCGCGGCCTGATGGCGAAGCCGGACGGCTCGATTATCGAAACGCCGATTACCACCAACTTCCGCGAAGGCCTGAACGTTCTTCAGTACTTCATTTCCACCCACGGTGCCCGTAAGGGTCTGGCCGACACCGCGCTGAAGACCGCCAACTCGGGTTACCTGACCCGCCGTCTGGTCGACGTGACTCAGGATCTGGTCATCACCGAAGACGACTGCGGCACCAAGAACGGCTTTGCCGTCAAGGCGCTGGTCGAAGGCGGTGAAGTCATCGAGCCGTTGCGCGAGCGTATCCTCGGCCGCGTCACGGTCGACGACCTTGTTGATCCGGAAACCCAGGAAACCGTTATCTTCGCCGGCACTATGCTGGATGAGGATCTGGTGGACCTGATCGACAAGCTGGGCATCGACGAAGTCAAGGTCCGCACCCCGCTGACCTGTGATACCCGCTATGGCCTGTGCGCCAAGTGCTACGGCCGTGACCTTGGCCGCGGCACGATGGTCAACGCCGGTGAATCGGTCGGCGTCATCGCCGCCCAGTCGATTGGTGAACCAGGTACCCAGCTGACCATGCGTACCTTCCACGTCGGTGGTGCCGCTTCCCGTGCTGCCGTCGCCGACAAGGTCGAAGGCAAGTCGGCCGGTACCGTCCGCTTTACGTCGAACATGCGTTTCGTCACTAGCGCCAAGGGCGAGAAGGTTGTCATTTCCCGTTCCGGCGAAGTGCTGATCACCGACGACCACGGCCGCGAGCGCGAGCGTCACAAGGTGCCGTACGGCGCCATGCTGACGGTCGACGAAGGCAAGGCAGTCAAGGCTGGCACCAAGCTGGCGACCTGGGATCCGCACACCCGTCCGATCATCACCGAATACGCCGGTATCGTCCGCTTCGAGAACGTCGAAGAGGGCGTCACCGTCGCCAAGCAGGTGGACGATGTGACCGGCCTGTCCACGCTGGTCGTTATCGACCACAAGCGTGGCGGTAAGGCTGCGACCAAGGGCGTTCGCCCGGTGGTCAAGCTGCTCGACGAGAGCGGCCAGGAAGTGAAGATCCATGGTAGCGACCATCCGGTCTCCATCGCCTTCCAGGTCGGTTCGATCATCTCCGTGGTCGATGGTCAGACGGTCGGCGTTGGTGATGTGCTGGCCCGTATGCCGCAGGAATCGGCCAAGACCCGCGACATTACCGGCGGTCTGCCGCGGGTGGCCGAGCTGTTCGAAGCGCGTACCCCGAAGGATGCCTCCGTGCTGGCCGAAACCACCGGCACGATCAGCTTCGGCAAGGACACCAAGGGCAAGCAGCGTCTGGTCATCACCGACCTCGACGGCGTTGCGCATGAGTTCCTGATTCCGAAGGACAAGCACGTTCTGGTGCACGACGGCCAGGTGGTTAACAAGGGCGAGAAGATCGTCGAAGGCGAACCGGATCCGCACGATATCCTGCGTCTGCAGGGCGTCGAGTCGCTGGCCCGTTACATCACCGACGAAGTACAGGACGTCTATCGTCTGCAGGGCGTGAAGATCAACGACAAGCACATTGAAGTGATCGTTCGCCAAATGCTGCGCCGTGTGACCATCGTCGAACCGGGTGACACCAAGTTCATCAAGTCCGAGCAGGTCGAGCGTGCCGAGTTGTTGGCCGAAAACGATCGCGTCAACGCCGAAGGTAAGCTGCCGGCGACCTTCGAGCACATGCTGCTGGGTATCACCAAGGCTTCGCTGTCTACCGACTCGTTCATCTCGGCGGCGTCCTTCCAGGAAACCACCCGCGTTCTGACCGAAGCGGCCATCATGGGCAAGCGCGACGAACTGCGTGGTCTCAAGGAAAACGTCATCGTCGGCCGTCTCATCCCGGCCGGTACCGGTCTGGCCTACCACCGCAGCCGCAAGGCGCAGGCGGCTGGCGAAGACCAGGCAGCCAATCGTCCGATCGAAGACGCTGCTGTCGAAAACGCAACGCAGGAAGCAGATCAGGGCCTGTAAGTCGTTAGGCAACCCCCGGGTCACGTTGACATGGGGGTTGTTCGGCCATAGAATTTATGGTCTTTGTCGGCGGAGGCTAATCATTGTCTCCGCTTTGGATAACAAAATTGCCGTCGTGCACCGCGTTTCGGTGCCCGGCCGTTGAAGGAAGTTTGATATGCCGACCATCAACCAGCTCGTGCGCAAGCCGCGCGTCGCGGAAAAGGCCAAGAGCAAGGTTCCTGCTCTGGAAAAGTGCCCGCAGAAGCGTGGCGTTTGCACCCGCGTTTACACCACCACCCCGAAGAAGCCGAACTCCGCTCTCCGTAAGGTTTGCAAGGTTCGCCTGACCAATGGCTTCGAAGTCATTTCGTACATCGGCGGTGAAGGCCACAATCTGCAGGAACACTCCGTTGTTCTGATCCGCGGTGGTCGTGTCAAGGACTTGCCGGGTGTGCGTTACCACACCGTGCGTGGTTCCCTGGATACGCAAGGCGTCAAAGATCGTAAGCAGTCCCGTTCCAAGTACGGGGCCAAGCGTCCGAAGGCTGCTTGATTCATTAAGTGGCTTAAGTAAGTGGTCGTTCTTTTGGGCGGCCGAGAGAGCCGGGTGGGTGAAAACCCCTTCCCGGCTTTTCAACTGAATCGTGTTTATTAGAGGTTAATATGCCCCGTCGTCGCGAAGTACCCAAGCGTGACATTCTGCCGGATCCGAAGTTCGGCAATGTCGAAGTCTCCAAGTTCATCAACGCCATCATGCAAAGCGGCAAGAAGTCCGTCGCTGAACGCATCGTCTATGGCGCCTTTGACATCATCTCCAGCAAGTCCGGTAAGGATCCCCTGGAGGTCTTCGGCTCTGCCATGGGCAACGTCAAGCCGATGGTCGAAGTGAAGTCCCGTCGCGTCGGTGGTGCCAACTACCAGGTGCCGGTTGAAGTGCGTCCGGCTCGTCGCGCTGCGCTGGCTATGCGCTGGCTGCGTGAGTCTGCCCGCAAGCGTTCCGAGAAGTCCATGGGTCAGCGTCTGGCTGCCGAAATGCTGGAAGCTGCCGAAAACCGTGGCGGCGCAGTCAAGAAGCGTGATGAAGTTCACCGCATGGCTGAAGCCAACAAGGCCTTCGCTCACTTCCGCTTCTAATTTTCAAAGGGCTTAACGTGGCACGTAAAACTCCCATCGAGCGCTACCGCAATATCGGTATCAGCGCCCACATTGATGCCGGTAAGACGACCGTCACCGAGCGCATCCTGTACTACACCGGTGTCAACCACAAGATCGGTGAAGTG